>JALZAJ010000026.1 GCA_030948465.1 Bacteroidota bacterium | reverse complement strand
CAATTTCCCGGCGCGAAGAAAAAGAAATTGACCAAAAAGAAATTCAGGATAAGATTAAAGAAACTCAGGCCAAGCTTGCAGGTTCTGGTGGCAGGGGTAAGAGCCTGAAGGCAAAATATAGAAGAGCAAAGCGCGAAGAGGCTGCAGAAAATGTTGGAGAAGAAGCTGCAGATAATAAGCTGCAGGTAACGGAGTTTATTTCGGTAAGCGAGTTTGCCAACCTTATGGATGTCAGCTTTGCTGACGTAATAAGTAAATGTATGAGCCTGGGTATTATGGTTTCAATCAATCAAAGGCTGGAGGCAGATGTTATTGAACTGGTCGCCAGTGAATTTAATTTCGAAGTTGAATTTATAGGTATAGATGATGAAGCAGAATTTGAGGATGAGGAAGAAGAAGAAAATGAAGAAGATCTCGTGCCGCGTCCTCCAATAGTGACGATAATGGGTCATGTGGATCATGGTAAAACATCGCTTTTGGATTATATACGCGAAGCGAATGTAATTGCGGGTGAAGCGGGTGGTATCACTCAACATATAGGCGCTTATGAAGTAACGCTCAAGGGTGGAAGAGCGATCACATTTTTAGATACACCAGGTCACGAAGCGTTTACGGCTATGCGTGCCCGTGGGGCAAAAGTTACCGATATCGCAGTAATTGTAGTTGCAGCCGACGATGCCGTAATGCCGCAAACCAAAGAAGCAATATCCCATGCCCAGGCCGCCAACGTACCTATGATTTTTGCTCTCAATAAAATCGATAAGGACGGCGCCAATCCCGAAAAAATAAAAGAGCAGCTTTCTGCCATGAATATCCTGGTAGAAGACTGGGGCGGCAAATATCAAAGCCAGGAAATAAGTGCCCGCCAGGGACTTAATGTAGATGCCCTCTTAGATAAAATCCTACTTGAGGCAGATCTCCTTGACCTTAAGGCTAATCCCGATAAGGGTGGAAGTGGAACTGTTATTGAGGCTTCATTAGATAAAGGACGCGGGTATGTAGCTACCATCTTGGTGCAAAATGGAACTTTAAAGCAAGGTGACCTTTTGGTTTCAGGGCAACATTACGGCAGGGTAAAAGCTATGTTCAATGAACGCAATCAACGGGTAGATGTTGCTCCTCCGGCTACGCCTGTTTTAATACTTGGCTTAAATGGAGCCCCGCAGGCTGGTGAAACTTTCAAGGTGTATGAGGACGAATCTGACGCTAAGGATACGGCAAACCGCAGGGCGCAAATTTTAAGAGAACAGGGCATTCGCGCCAAAAAACATATTACTCTTGACGAAATTGGTCGCCGGCTTGCCTTAGGAAACTTTAAAGAACTTAATTTAATTATACGAGCCGATGTGGACGGTTCGGTTGAAGCCTTAAGTGATTCCCTGCAGAAACTGAGCACCGAAGAAATAGTGGTAAGCGTAGTTCATAAAGGCGTGGGACAAATAACAGAAAGCGATGTATTATTAGCGACTGCATCTGATGCGGTAATTATAGGATTTAATGTACGGCCTGCTTTGCAGGCATCAAAACTGGCAGAGCACGAAGGGGTGGAAATAAAAACTTATTCGATCATCTACGATGCAATTGATGAAGTGAAGAGTGCTATGGAAGGCATGCTCGAGCCAAAAATCCAGGAAAAAATTCTCGGTATTCTTGAAGTGAAAGAAACCTACAAATTTGACAAAGTAAGTGTTGCCGGTTGTATGGTTATTGAAGGTAAGGTTGCCCGCAACAATCGTATTCGGTTAGTTCGCGATGGTATCATAATCTTCACCGGAGAGCTGGGAAGTCTTAAAAGATTTAAAGATGATGTAAAAGAAGTGACCAATAATATGGAGTGCGGTGTAAGCATAAAGAATTACAGCGACACCAGGCCCGGCGATATGATTGAAGCTTTCGAGGAAGTGGAAATTAAAAGGACGTTATAAATTCAAGTTGCCTTCTTTAACATAAGAGCTTTAACTTTTAACTTTTCAAAAAAATATCTCCCATTTTACAAGTGTATTTTTGGAATCTTTCCTGTATTTAAACTTCCGGAACGTAGCCTTATTCCTGCAACGACGATTAATTAAAGACTTTTAAAAATGAAAAAAATTTTTTTTACCCTCTGTTGTCTTGTTTGCACCTGCTCAATATTTGCCCAGACAAAAAAGGTTGTTGCAGACAAAATAATTGCTACGGTGGGCGATAAAATAATTCTTAAAAGCGAGATCGATAACAGTATTTCCGATATGCAAAGGCAAGGTATTGATGTTCCTGCAAACGGAAAATGTCTTTTACTTGAGCAGGCTCTTGGCTTAAAAGCATTAGTGCTTCAGGCAGAAATAGATTCGATTCCCATATCAGAAGAAGACGTGGAGGCTGATATAGATAATAAAATACGTTATTTCGTGAACCAGTACGGATCAAAGGAAGTCGTAGAACAAATTGCGGGGAAATCTTTATTTCAACTAAAAGAAGACTTTAAACAAACGTTCCGGGAGCAAAAATTAGCCCAGGGTGAGCGCGATAAAATAGTTGCCGACGTAAGAATAACTCCAAAGGAAGTTCAGGAATATTATGAAACCATACCAAAAGACAGTCTTCTTTATTATGATTCTCAGCTTGAAGTGGGCGAAATTGTTATTTATCCCAAGCCAAGCCGCGATCTTGAAACGTATGCCATTGATCAACTGAAAGAATACAAAAAAGAAGTAGAGGATGGCACTAAAAAGTTTGAGATCCTCGCATCCTTATACACTGATGATCCGGGAAGTAAAGAAACCGGCGGTAAGTACGAAATAAACAGGAATGAAAAGCAATGGGATCCGGTTTTTCTTGCAAAAGCATTTAGCTTAAAAGACGGACAAATTTCCAGCGTGTTTAAAACAAGGTTTGGTTATCATATTATTCAAATGGTGAGCCGCAATGGTGATGATGCCGTAATAAGACATATTTTAAAAACACCCCAGGTAAGTTCTATCGAAATTAACCAGGCAAAAGAGAAATTAGATTCAATACGATCCAGGCTCGTCTCGGGAGACATCCAGTTTGGTGAAGCTGTTTCAAAATATAGTGAAGACGATAACAGTAAGTTCACTGGCGGCCGTATTCCTGCAAGAGATGGAAGCACTTTTGTAAATATCGATCAGCTCGATAAAGATCTTGTTCTTATGCTTAAAGATTTGAAGGTAGGAGAATACTCCCAGCCGGCAGAGTTTACGGATGATAAGGGCAAAAAAGCAGTGCGCATTGTTGAACTGTTGACTAAAACAGAGCCGCACCGTGAAAACCTCCACGATGATTATGATAAAGTGGCACAAAAGGCTCTTGAAGAAAAGAAAAATGAAGTGCTGGAAAAATGGTTTGGAAAAAAAATTCCTTCTTTTTACGTAAATATTGCAGATGAATTTAAAAATTGCCCTGAGATGAATAAATGGACATCAGCTAATACCACTACGGTCCAAAAATAATTTTCGCAAAAAATTTGATCTGTTCTTATGTTGTATTTCTTTCCATCAGTTAAGGGAAAGAAAAAAGATCAATATTCATTTGATTGCTATTGACCCGTCTTTAATAATTACCTTAATTTTGCGCTTCATTTCTATCAATGAGTGACGAAATAAGACATGAATGCGGACTCGCCTTCATGAGATTACGCAAACCTTTTTCATACTACCGCCAAAAATACGGGACAGTTCTCTACGGGCTAAATAAGTTATACCTACTTATGGAAAAGCAGCATAACCGTGGTCAGGACGGCGCCGGCATCGCTGCCATAAAACTCAATACGGAACCCGGATACCCATTTTTACATCGCATTCGCAGCAGCGCCAACCAGGCAATAGCCGATATTTTTTCTCAAATAGAAAACCAGATAAGTGAAATAGAAAAATATCATCCGGAAATTCAGCAACATGCCGGGCTTATGAAAGGCCATATCGATTTTTTAGGGGAACTTTTATTAGGTCATCTCCGTTACGGTACGCAGGGAAAAAATAATGTTCAATTTTGCCACCCTTTCATTAAACGGAATACTATCCCCGCCCGAAACTTCGCCCTCGCGGGAAATTTTAATTTAGTAAATAAAGAAGAATTATTTTCTCTGATAAATACGCACCCTGATGAACTGGAAAAAGAAAGCGACCTTGGTGCGATGATGGATGTAATCGAGCATTTTTTAGTGAAAGCCGATGAAACATCTCCTGGTAATGCAGATATAGTTCAGGTATTGAAAAAGTCCGTGGCGCTGTTTGACGGTGGTTTTACATTTGGCGGAATTACCGGAAGCGGCAATGGGTTTGTAGTGCGGGATGCACATGGTATAAGGCCTTGTTACTATTATGTAAATGATGAGGTTATTATTGCCGCGAGCGAGCGGGCTGCTATACGCACTGTTTTTAATCTGGAAGAAAAAGAGGTAATGGAACTGATGCCTGGAAATGCTCTTATTGCTGAGGCGGACGGCAACTTTTTTGTAGAGCAAATTCTTGAGCCAAAGGAGAGAAAGGCCTGCAGCTTTGAACGCATTTATTTTTCACGTGGAAGTGATGAAAAAATTTACCGGGAAAGAATTGCTCTTGGCTATCATCTTAGCGAAAGAGTTCTGAGAGCGACAGATTATGATCTTAAAAACACCATCTTTTCTTTTATTCCTAATACCGCAGAGACCGCCTTTTATGGAATGCTGAAAGGCGCCGAGGACTATTTGAATAAAATAAAAATAGAAAGAATTTTAAGCTGGAATAAGGACTTTGATGAAGCGAAACTATCGGAAATGATTAATCGAAAAGTTCGCATGGAAAAGATCGCTATTAAAGATGTGAAACTTCGCACTTTTATTACCGCCGATACCAGCAGAAATGAAATGGTTCAGCACGTGTATGACATTACGTATGGTACGGTGAGAAAACATGAAGATACTTTAGTGGTGATTGATGATTCTATTGTAAGAGGAACCACATTGCGTGAAAGTATTATTCGAATGCTTTCCAGGCTGCATCCCAAAAGAATAATCATAGTTTCTTCCGCACCTCAAATACGTTACCCGGATTGCTATGGAATAGACATGAGCAAGCTTGGAGAATTTGTGGCCTTCAAAGCGGCTATGACCTTGATCAAAGAAAAAGGGATGGAATGCATCTTAACCGGACTGGTGGAAAAATGCAACGAGCTCAGAAGGAACAACAAACTCCACACAGAAAATGTAGTGCGGGAAGTATATAAACCTTTCACATTAGAGGAAATTTCCAAAAAGATAGCGCAGCTTATAACTCCCGAAGATGTTGATGTACCGGTAGATGTAATTTATCAAACCATAGAAGATTTACATGACAGTTGCCCCACGAATTTAGGCGACTGGTATTTCACCGG
>JALZAJ010000005.1 GCA_030948465.1 Bacteroidota bacterium | reverse complement strand
GAATCCTGCGGCAGCAAAAATTGATTATTATTTGACCTGCCTGAATTATTTCCGAAGCTGCTGTTTGCAGAAATCTCAAGCTCGCGATCTTCTTTATCAAATGTTCTTTTATATTCAAGGCTCGCATCCACGTTGTGAAATCTAAAAGAATTACCTGAATTATTTAATGCGTCCATTTCATCAATGATGTTTCCGCCTGCATCGAGCGTTTGCTGTAATTGATTGATTAAGCCTGAGCCGGAGCGCCCGAAATCGTTGTAGTTTAAAGAACCTGCAAAATTATTTTTTTTCTTATAGGTCCAGTCAAAGCCGATGCCTGATTCTATACCATGCCTTGTATAGCGGGAGTTTCCATCCTGGTGTAAGATATCAGTGGTATTATTAATGGTGTTATCAGATATCCTTGTATAAGTATTGGGCGTACTGGCAGCTAACCTGGTATTCCCACTCACAAAAGCATTAATACCGAAATTATTGTTTCTGGCAGTAAAATTTAAAGAACCATTTTCGTGCCGCGTGCCACCTGTGAGAGAAATATTTCCATTGATGCCCTTGCCTGTATTTTTTTTAAGAATGATATTGATAATACCTCCGGTACCCTGAGCATCATATTTTGCGCCAGGGTTTGTCACCACTTCAATACTTTTAATTTGGCTTGCCGGTATGGATTGTAACACATCTGTAATATTATTTCCAAAAGCTGATGAAGGCTTGCCGTCAATAAGAAAGCGAATATTTGAGCTGCCCGCCAGCTCTACCTTTCCATCAACGTCAACCGAAACCTGCGGCACTTTTTTTAGAATATCAGTTGCGACTCCACCCTGGGAAGTAAGATCTTGTTCTGCATTAAAAACTATTTTATCAATTTTGTTTTCAATTATTTTTTGTTTGGCTGAGATAGTAACGGTTTGGAGCAGTGTCGCTTTTTTAAGTAGCGAAATAGTTTTGAGGTCTATGGGTGATTTTTTTTTATCTATCGAAACATTGTTGAAAGTAAATGGCCGGTACCCGATGTATTCTATCAAAACTTTATAGTTGCCATCGCTAACATCATTTACAACGAAAACCCCGGTGGCATCCGTTGTGCTCCCATTTACCGGCTTTGTATTGCCAATTGCATATAGGGTAACGGTGGCATAGTTAAGAGGCTCTCCCGATGCGGAGTCTATGACTTTACCAGTTATGCCGGCATTCAGCCTGGGCTGCTGTTTTCTTTGGGCCTGCAGGTTATAATCGATTGCTGTAATTAACAGAAGTAAAATTACTTTCTTCACATGTATAAATTAAGTGTGCGAAATTAATTTATGAATGTGAAGCAAATCTGATTTTAAATAGAATATAATGCGGGCTTAAATTTTACAAGTAAAAAATAGAGCCGTGACTTCAATGAAACCTTTCTTTCGATCATTGAGATATTTATTAATAAGTAACAGAAATCTTTAAAAACTTGTCTCCCTATATCATTATTAACAAATTGAAACCGTCATTCTTCAGGTTTACCCCAAATTCAGATTTTAATTTTGGGTCAAATTAAATTATTAAACTATGAAAAAGATTATCGGCCTTGCGGCAATTTTGTTTACAATTAGCAGCGCCACATTTGCGCAGGAAAACGAAAACAACGAGCACATAAATGTGCCCGCGAAAGTTAAGACAGCTCTTATGCAAAAGTATCCCGAAGCGAAAAATGTTGGATGGGAAAAGGAAAATGGAAATTATGAAGCAAACTGGGGAGGAAAATCCGGAGAAGATAATTCTGTTCAATTTACGCCATCGGGTAGCTTTATAGAAATTGTAAAAGCAATTCCCGTTAATGAACTTCCAGCTAAAGTAGCTGCTTATGTAAAGCAACATTATAATGGTGCTAAAATTACAGAAGCAGGAAAGGTGACTGATGCTAAAGGTAAATTATCTTATGAAGCAGAGGTTCACGGCAAAGATGTAATCTTTGATGAAAATGGAAACTTTGTAAAGGCGGAATAACTAAATAACTAAATGATGCATGGCCTTTTATTAGCTGCTCCATAAGGAGCAGTTTTTTTCATAACCAATATCTCCGGCACTTTTCTATATGCTAAGAAGTATATACCATTTAGGCAAAGCAAGGCATTACCCAAAACCTAATTATAATTAGGCTTATATACCAAGACAGCAAAGCTATCAGGGATTATATTTCTTGTTCCCGGCTCAAATTGTGGCGCACTTAAATAAAGCTTGCGGGTAGATTTATCAAACGCTAATGTCTTGGCCCGTTGCTAGGTACTGTGGTAATTACTTTTCCTGAATTAATATCCACCACGCTCATTCCTTTATTTTCACGGCAGGCCAAAAAATCGTGCCCTATTATCTATCATATGCATAAACCAATAAGTAAATTTTTATAATAACATTCATTATTGTCCGACTAAAAGTAAGACATAATCGACTACGATAATTAGCTGTTAAGGCTTTCAGTTAAAAAATAGTATGTTTCAAAATCAGGGTAGTTGGCCTGGGATATTTTAAGTGATAAAAGCATTCGGAGCATTATGTGATTTTCTCCATGCTTTGGAAGTATCTTTTATAAACTCCATCAATTCTACATAGCTCATCAAATGCAGCCGGATAACGGTTATCATATTAGCAAAAGATTTTTTAGTGGCTGCTTTTTTCCTGATAACTACCATTAGCAGTTGTGCTATTAATACGCAACACACCTGCATTTTAATTGCATTTTCGCTGTTGCCTCAAAAATAACGGAGCGGAAAGTTCTGTTTGATTTGCTTGAACAACAGCTCGATCATCCATCTGTATTTATAAATTAAAGCTATACGGGAAGCGACAAGCGTAAGGTTGTTGATAAGGAAAAAATATTACTAGCCCATCATCAGCGATGAAGATGATACGGCGCAGTTTAACACTTAGGATATTGCCTCTGGTATCTTTATAACCTATGCACCCTTCGGGTTTTTCTTTTTTGTATTATCTGCCAGTACTTTAGTTACATGATAGACCGCATTATCTTTCATTCGGGTTACGAACCACACCTTTTGTTTTGCCACTTATCAAACTGGCTATACAGATTGTAAGCTTTATCAATGACCAGGAAGCTATTAGCCCGTAAGCTGATATGGTAAAGGAATTTACGGTATACACGTGCTTCTGTCATGCGTACAAATTCTGCTACCCTACTAAAAGATTTCAAGTATTACCAATGATAATGTGATGGAGTATTAAAAAGCATAACGACCTGGTCACTAATAACACTTGTATAAAGTAGAGAAAATTGGCTGAACGCTTCCCGTTATAAACTATATAATCTTAAACAATATCTTCACAAATTAAAAAATTTACAAGATTGCCACAAATGATTCTACTACACTTATTAATAAACTATTGGTTTTTTGTAATATCTATTATTGTGGATTTTCACAGGGTGACGAAAATAGCATAATCAAGAATTCCCAATTCAGTTTTCTATGCAATATGTAAAGATCTTTTTCTGGGGAATGATTATCAGTTTCCTTGGCACTTTGGTACCAAGTCCACTCAATATAACGGCAATGCAAATAAGTGTGCACGAAACTATTTCCATTGCGATGTATTTTTCTTTAGGCACAATTTTTATAGAATTAATTTATGTTCGTTTGTGTTTAATTGGCGTCAATTGGCTGGGCAAACAAAAAAAACTATTTCGGTGGTTTGAATGGATAACGTTTGCCTTAATACTCGCTCTTTCCATTGGAAGTTTTATCGCTGCCTCCAAAACACATGCTTCCCAAAATGTAATACTTGATAATAATATCAACCGTTTTTTACTCGGCATGTTTATGAGTGCTATTACCCCTATGCATATTCCCTTTTGGATTGGCTGGAGTACCATATTATTTACAAAAAAAATATTGAAAGCTGATAACTCAATCTACTATATTTATATTATCGGAATTGGTATTGGAACTTTTTCAGCAAACTGCTTTTTTATTTTTGGAGGTAAATATATAGTTCAATTACTGAATACTAATCAACGTATTTTTAATTTGGTGATCGGGGGAATATTCGCAATAACGGCTATTATTCAACTCGTAAAAATACTTTGGTATAAAGATGATGCAGATAAATTAGCGCCCCTTCGTAAAGTGCCTGTTAAATAAAATTAGTTCAATTCAATTTTTTCACAGGGCGGTTGTCTAAACATGTTTAGACTAGTCAAATTGTTTCAGGGTCATTTAGCCTCGCTTGGTTTTTCATTTTATATTATCCTTAAGATACTTTATCCAGGTTTTAATAATAAATTCGTTGGCACTATTTGTTATTTTTGCATCGCAGAGATGGACTGAGAAGCTGACATTATCAATATTTGAGTTAAGTAAATAATTCATCCTTGTTTCTGAAGCGAGTGCTATACTCCTACCGATAAATTTTGTTTGATCAAATTTGTATTGTTTTACTTCCCCAAACGGTTTTTTTTGAAGAAAGTTTATTTTCAATTTCCTCAATTGCATTAATAAACTGGGGCAGCATAGATTTCTCAACAGGAAAAAGACCGTTTAATTTATCTTTAAAAGTTATAGTATTTGTATAAGTAACCGGTTGAACAAGGTCCCTATCGAGGAGAGCATATTCTTTGCGCTTTGCAATAAGAAGACCCAAGTAAGATGAAAAAGAATAAAAATAATTTCATAAAAATTGGTTTAAATGTTATTTCATACAACTATGACACTGGATAAAATTTAAGTACCCGATAGACTTCTAAAAATAACAAAATATGAGACCACAAGAGACGCGAAAACACCAAGTAAATAGTTTATCACATATAAAGTGCTTAAGTGCTTAGTGCTTGAAATAACTTTATACTTTTTTGTATTTTCCAAAGGGCAGTTTCAATAATGAAAAATATGTAGATTTTATTTTCTTATCCATATATACATCTACGCCAAACACAATTTCTTCATACGGCAACCTGCCGTAAGTTCCAAAGAGCCTGTCCCAAATACTAAGTACATCTCCATAATTGCAATCGGTATATGGCCTTTGATAATGATGATGCACCTGGTGAAGATTTGGTGTAATGAAGACAAGGCTTAATACAGCATCTAATTTCGCCGGAAGTTTACAATTGATGTGGGATAGTAAATTGGATGCAATTTGTATTAGCTGTCGTAGAAAAAGGGTCCAGAATATTGCACCACTAAAAAATATCCATAATAAAGTAAATGAATTACGGATAAGAGTTTCTCCGGGATGCTCACGTAAGGTAGTAGATACATCGACAATATTATCGCTATGATGAACAGCATGAAACATCCACAGCCTTTTTACTTTGTGCATAATAACATGGTATAAATACTCACCCAGATCAAGTAAAATAAAGGATGCTATGAACAAAATCAATGGATATTGCATGTAAGGAAGATGGTATAATAATCCGAAATGGTGCGTGCCTGTCCATAACATTGTTTTTACAAAAAACAAACTCATCACAAATTGAGGTATGATACCTATTAAAACGAATTTCGCATTTAAAAAAGCATGATTCCATTTCCTATAACCCACTGCGAGCGCTGCAAGGTTTTCAACATTCCAGCAAACTAATAACACAATGGAAAAAACAAGTCCTTCAGTTCCGCTTGAACTATGAGAAAGAAAAGAGATTACATGATTCATAAACCAATAACATTTGATAGGTAAATTAAATTCTTTTAAAGGTTGAGTTTCACTTAGAAATTTAAAAAGCCAGTAACCCTTTATTTGTAACAGCTTGTTTTTGTTATCCAAACTAGGAAGAATATTCCTTACCAGTTTTACAGTTATAAATTTTGCCATCCTCCCATTCATTATCATCTGGGTAGTACCTGAGATTATGTAATACGTCCAGTCCTAACCATTTTCGGGATCGCAAAGCCGGATCAGGATTTTTCTCATCCATCCTTTCAGTCATGGGCTTGCTTTTATCATCAGTATCATCAAACCATATTATTTTCGCCTTAAACTCATCGTTTTGTTTATAAACCTCTACTTCAAGGTTACTTTCAATGGTCATCCACTTTCCGAGAATAGCATTGGAATTGTACTGAGAATAAGAGAGTATTGGTGATGTTAAAATAAAAAGATAGTACGATATTATCATAATCTGATAGATAACTTCGAGGTAAATCTCTAATTTCATTCTGGAGTAAAATTGAAGAAAAATGTGTTTTAACAAACTTATTAGGTTATGGAAATGCGAATTTATCAAAGTATATACTTTGACGCCAATTATTAAATTTAATGTCATGGAAAGATAATTTTTTTGCACTCTATTCATCTTGTAAGTCTTGTCCGATTGACTTTTGAAATAAGCATTCATCGTTTTGAAGCTTCACAAGTATGAGATTATGTCTCTGAATTTCAATAAAATGAGTTTTTTGTAATTTAGAATTTATATGGTCAAAAGGTTTACCTATATTACATTTCAAATTTCTCAGCTACTTACTTTAATTTTTCGCTTTATGGCTTTCAGCTTATATGATTTAATATAAACCTGTTAGACTATTAACTATATGAAAAAATATTTTGGTTTATTTTTATTGGTAGTTTTTTTTATTAATCTAAAATCATTTTCTCAATCTCGTGATTCACTAGTACAGGCTTATAAAAATAATACCATATATAGGTATGGTAATAAATTTATACTAGGAAATGAGAAATTAAATTATAATGATCTAAGGCTCCAATTTAATTCTCTGATAACGCAAAACCTGTATAAGAAATCAAAAAACCGATTGGTTATAAGCAGAATTTTTAATGTCGCTTCATTAGGCCTCATAATTACATCTGTTCTTACCAAAACAGATGTTAACGGAGCAATTAAGTTTGCTGTAGGCACTGGTATACTCGGCCTGGGGGGATTATCTTATCAAACACAATCTTCAAAGTTTTTGGAAAAAGCGATTTGGGAGCGAAATGAAGAGGTATTATTTAATTCAATTCATTAAGATTTATGTTGATTATTCATCACACAGCTCCTATAATTTACATTTCAGCATATCCTCTTGTAAAATCGTGTCAAACGCTTGCGATAAAGCGCGCAGTAAACTATTTACTCTATGAATTCCGAATTTTTTGTCCTGTTTAGTTTGCCAGCTTTTTGGATTCTATATAAAACAGTTTCTTTATTTAAGTTACGGCACGACAATATTACCACATTCAAAACCCCTTACTAGGGCACACACTTATTTGCACAGGCACCTTTACAGTGATTTAGAGCGGTGCAAGTGGAATAAATTTTTTATGGTCAAGGCAAATTTTTGATAGTAATGGCCAATTAATTCATCGTGGAAATTTCCTTTTAAATCCATGCTGAAACTGCGATCAGAAATGCTGTACATTTAACAACGCTGAGTACAGCTTCAAAACAGTTGCGTGGGAGTAAGTCATAATAGATAGTACCAATAACTCTTAAGAACTGCTTATCATTATCAAAAGAGATTGCGCCAGATCAATTCACCGATATACAGGCTATCAACTTCATTTCCTGGTATAACAAATCCCAAGGCTTTTAGAGGGTGCCTATGATTTCGCTGAATTTACCTTAGATCAAAACTATATCGCTAAAAATAAGAAAGTAATAGAGAAACGATTATTGTATGCAGGTATTCGACTTGCTTCGGCGTTAATTGCTCCTTAACTTCACCAATAGTAACGGTACTGAATCTCTTCCCTTAAAAAATAGTGTAACTGCAGATCAAGGAATCAAGCATATTAATATAAAGGTGATTGTATTTTCTAAAGATTTTACGATCAAAACATTGGATAAATGTTAGTTTCATTGAAGCGGGTGCATAGTTTCCTAATAATGCACAAGCTAAAAGTTTTAAATATTCCAGAAAAGAGTTCGATATTTTTCTTATCGGGACTACCCTTTCGTATGTTAACTGACAGAGATGGCACACCATAAACAGTAAGATTGTCTATTTTTTTATTGGAAGAGTGCAACGACTCAGAAGGAGCTATTACAGCCACTTGGTGACCCCTGTCCTGAAGCATGGGACCAATGCGGCATACAAAATAATATACACCATTTATATGCGGGTAATAACTGCTGGATACAAAAAGAATTCTCACAGTTTTTTTCGGATTGATTTAACAGAATAAAATAAAATGAACGATAGCAACGTAACGATGGCAAAAGCAGCAAAAAAATCTAAGTAGCTGCTGATTTGTTTATAGGCAGAGCCAAACAATAATCCAATAGTTAGATACACCACGTATTGTAATGCTGAGGTAATAAGGCAAATTTTTATGAACCGTTTGTAGGGGATCTTTGCGTTTCCTGCAAGATAAATGCCTGCAAACCCAATACCGAGAGTAACCTTTGATAGAGAGATGGTTTTGTTGGGGTTTGAATTAAAATAAAGCCTGACCCGATTCATATCTTCTGGCGTTGGGCTTAGTCTTTTTACAATTCTTCTGAGTGATATGGGTGTTACCCAGCGGCCAAGCATATAACAAATAGTGTCACCAATAATATCTCCAAGCACAATTACAGGATAGGTAATAAATAAATTTAAATAATCTTGTGTACATAAAAATCCTGCAATCACTGCCAATATTGGCCCTTCTACAATAGCCAGAGTAAAAGATAGAAGATGGTTTCCAATCTATAAATGTTTTATACCCCCAGGATTTCAATTTTTATGTTATGAAAAATCGCTCGATTTTTCTATGTGGGAAAGGATCGTTAAGATCAGTTTTTTTGATACGGATAATTTTCAGGTCTTTCCTGTTACCATCATTATTTCCAAAGTCGCCAATATATATGTAAGAAGAATCGGCTGCTATATCTTCCCAATCTGTGTTAGAAAAATTTTGTATGATAACAATTTGCACGACGGCTCCGGTAGCAGTATCAATTTTATAAATCGCATTCAGGTTTCCACTGTCTCCGAAAGTCCAGAGATTCCCGTCGGTATAACATAAGCCTGAGGATTCATGTAAAACAGACGGCAATGTATTTTTGAACATGACGGTAACTGGAGTCCCGGGCTGCATTTCCGGCAGAGCGATATTATCTATATTTTTTTTGCAGGAACAAAATATAAATATTAGAAACATATAATTTACATATCGCTTTATAAAGCAGGTAACGTTCATGCATGCAGTTGAAGGATTGATCATTTTTTATTCTTCCTGGTTGGTGTTTAAAATCTATACAGAAAAAAGACCCGTTTTAAGGCGGGTCATTTCAATAAAAATTATTTTATGCAGCCATATACTCTTAATGTTGATTTCCCGAACCATCTGCCTGGTAGCAACCAATATCTTTGCCTGGTACTGCCGGTGCAGTAGCACCAAAGTTGGCATCGATAGGTACATTTACAGGAATGGAGAAGCTCTGAAATCCTTTACCTAAAGCTGGCGAACCACTTGCCAGGTGAAAATCATAACTATCAACAGAACTCTGCGTTTTAAAATTAGGATTTGGCAGCGGATAGTTAACAAACTTAGGATTGTTTTGGCCTACAAGAGAGGTGCCGTCGTATTGCATTCCAAAGGTGTAAGAAGATCCAAGGAACGTTGCCATATCGGGTATATCCGTTGACTGAGGGTGCGTAACTACAGCCTGCGCCACATTCGTAGGCACAATTTGATTAGCAGTGGCTGCATCATCTACATAATAAAAATTGTGGCCATAAGCAGTTTGAGGAATAAAGTCGCCAGCGTGCGGCCCTGTTGTATCTGCGAGATAAACCTTTGCGGTAACATCGTTGCCACCGGCAATTCTTAACCCAAATTTGCAGTCAACGATAAGGTTATTATACGCCAAAGCTCTTGAATTATTTTCTACTTCTATATCGCCGCCCCGGGCGCCAAATGTTCCGGTATTCCTGAATCCGTCATTTACATAAGTATTGTTGAACATCGCAATCATGCACTGCCTTCCGGTACTGCCATCGTTAGCCGATTTAGTACCATTAGTAGCTCCGCCAATGATAAGATTATAAGCCATAACGCCTTGTGTGCCACCCTTTGCGTTAAATCCATCACCACCGGTGCCGCCGCATTTTTCAAGCGTATTTCGTATCATCATGATATTGCCTCCATAGAAACGAACCGCATCGTCGGGAGAGCCATATAACCAGGAATCTTCAAGAACGGCAACTCCGTTGTAATTTCCAAAATAAATAATATACTGGTCACCGACGGAAGGCCCGGCAAAAGGTGTTGTTTGAAGACCTGCGCCTCCAAAATCAAGATGCGTCCATTTAATTACAAGCAGTTTGCACGTAGGGCCGCAATAAACACCGCCCCATCCTCCGGCATAAGCAGAGTCAGAAGAGGCAGTAGAAGTACCAGTGGTTTTTGTTCTGCGGGGATCTGTAATAATTACCGGTGCGTCTTTTGTGCCGAGGCTTACCATCGTTCCGTTCACAAAGAAATTAGAACCGTTATTTACCTGAACAGTTAC
>JALZAJ010000588.1 GCA_030948465.1 Bacteroidota bacterium | reverse complement strand
GTGAAAACCCGCTGGGGAAGAATTTTGTCACTTACCGGGCTAAAGAAACATTCTAAGATAGCAGGGGAATTACGCAGAAGCTTTATCACGAGTTGTTGTTTTTGTCATAGCTTGTCTTTTTTTCCGTTGCTCTTTTCGCAATTTTATAAAAGCGCTAAATTCTTTTCGTTCTTCTTTTGTCCATGGCGTGTCAAGAACAGTGAAGTCAACATTTTTAGGTTCTCTTATCAGTCCCATTTTATTTATGATTTAAAGTATCGGTCAATTAATTTATTTGCTGCCGGGGTTTCAATCATCAACTTTGTTCCACGAAAATGAGTTGCAAAAAGTGTTTCCTGATAATGTTTATTAAAACAGTCTTAGCGTCAAATGCAAGATAACCATCATATCCCTTCTCAAACGAAAGTTTACAAGCATTGTTCTACCTGATTCTAATAATTTATTCAAAATAAATTTTCACTGTTTGATATAACAGCCGGTTCTGCATGTATTGTGTTTGCGTATTTAGTTTTTCTGAATACCCTTCCAGCCCAAACAAACCTGCGGCATTTCCTTTATTAATGGCTATCTCTAAATAACTCGCAGAATTAAACAAAGCAAGTTTTTCGCTCTCAGGAACATCAGCGTATGTTTCACTTATTTTATCAATTACTTCGTCTCTTTTAAAAACAATTTTAAAGCTCCTGCCACGTCGTTGTTCTTCAAATTCTTCTTTAGTGATATTAATGATTACGTTTTCGAAATGGTCAATAAAGATAATCTGGCCTTCAATATATTTTGAGCCGAGCAGCGGCCTTAATGGATTTTTCACTTCGATCGAAACATTGTCATCGCCCACTTCTTCAATTTTTTTTCCATCAAGAATACCCTGGTATGCCTCGCCAAATACGGAGGCGCAGTACAGCGTATTTTTTTGTTCGGATGGTTTAAGCGGCAGTGCGACCATTTTTTCAGGAGTTTCTTCCAGTATCATTGTTATCAATCCATTGTCGGCGCAGCCGATGTATTGATTGTTGTGTTGAATAAGCAGCATGTGCTCCGGTCGCTGATCGAACAGATCCACAAGAATAATATGAAAGGTAAACGGTGGGAAATTTTTAATCGCGTTCCTGCATACGTAAGCTGCCTGCGGGTAATTGAATGGGGAAAGTTCATGTGATACATCAACAATCGTAAACTCACTGTTTATTTGAAGCAATTGCCCTTTTACGGCACCAGTCAAAAAATCCTGCCTTCCTATATCTGATGTTAGAGTAATTAAAGCCATTCAAAATAAAAATTACACAATTCGTAAAACGTAAAAGATAATAAAAATGAAACGGATAAAACGTTATTTACTTTACAAGCTCTCCATTTTTAAAAAAGAATTTGCGTACCAGTTTATCCGACCATGAAGGGAAAAATTTATTCATAAATACAGTTCGCTTTCCTGTAAAAGTTAATATCAATGTTCTTTGTCTTTTTTCGATTGCGTCTATGACATGGCGAGCGCATTCTTCGGCACTCATCATTTTGCTTTCATCCATAGGCGATTCTCCCTGGGGCTCCGCTGAAGCATTTAAAGCAACGTTCCTAATGTTAGATGCAGTAAAGCCAGGGCACACCCACATTACATTAACACCCGTTTCCAAAAGTTCCGTTCTCAAGGCTTCCATCCAGCCGGTTAAGGCATATTTACTGGCGCTGTAGCCGCTTCTGCCAGGTAATCCTCGATAGCCGGCAATGGAGGATACCGCTACAATGGAGCCTTGCCTTTTTATAATAGAATCCAAGGCATATTTCGTACAATACACCGATCCCCAGAAATTTATATCCATCACATTTTTCAGCGTCGCGAGGTCGGTATCTTTAAAAAGCGTTCGCATAGAGATACCTGCATTATTTATTAAAATATCAATACCATCGAATTTTTTGATAGTCTCTTCAATAAATCTTTTGCAATCTTCCTGCTTGCTTACATCAGCAACCAGCGTAAGTAGCAGGGGTGAGGCACATGAAGCAGCCAGGCTGTCAAGCTTTGCCTTATTTCTGCCGCAGGTAGCCACCTTCGCGCCTCTTGATAAAAATTCTTTTGTGAGTGCTTTGCCAATTCCTTCACTTCCGCCGGTAATTGCAATCACTTTATCTTTAAACATTATATATTTTTTGAGCAAAAATAGGAGAGATGCCCCGTTGAATAAAAGAAACTTTGGTTTTGAGAAATATAAAATCAGGTAAGGGAGCATGAGACAATGCCGTTGTGAAAACCCGCTGTGAAAAACACAAACCCTAAGTAGGTGAATGTTTTACCTGTTTGTGCTAATAACGCGTTTGCTTTTCTGTTAATTAATAACACTCAATTACTTTCTGGCCGGCCTCTTGATATTTTAAAAATAAATTTGATATTCTCCCATAAATTCTTTTTAAAAAAATGTGACATATTGAAACTGCTTGCGAATAATATAATAAACAAGCAACAAAAACAGTTACGTTGAAAGAGACAAAATTACAGGAAGCGAATTTTATTGAATACCTCGAAAGCTGCAAGAAACTTATTGTTAAAGTTGCCCGCATTTATTGTAAAGATCCTGAAGATAGAAAGGACCTTATACAGGATATAGTTCTTCAACTGTGGAAATCTTATCCGAAGTATGATAAGGCTTTCGCCATCTCAACGTGGACTTACAGGATTGCGCTGAATGTTTCGATTTCTTTTTTGAGAAAAGCTATAACAAGGCTCAATACACATAAGCTTTACGGGCAGCAAGTGAACTGGGTTCACGTTGATGATGTGACAACCGACCCAAATCTTGAGCACCTTTACAATTTTATTGGCGAGCTAAAGCCGATAGATAAAGCCATAATGATCCTTTATCTCGAAGGATGTAAAAACAAAGAAATTTCTTCGGTGATGGGCATGTCTTACACGAATATATCTACAAGAAAAGAGCGAATTAAACAAAGACTGAAATTATATTTTGAAACCTATAAACAGCAATACAATGAAATTTGAAGAATTATCAGGAATATGGAACAGCGCCGACCTGGCCCTGGATAAGAGCATACAGATCAATAAAGAACTAGTAAAAAATATTGGAATTTCTAAAGTAAGATCTGGTTTATACGAAATTAAATTAACGGCCGTTATTGGAATAATTGCCGGAATATTTTTTTCCATTTTTTTATCAGGATTTTTTTTCAATCATGTCCTGGATTTTAAATTCTCATTTCCCGCGTTCATTTTATTAGTGATTATTTTGTTCAGTTTGATTATTGAGATGTATAAGCTGATATTAATCTACACGCTGGATTCAAAAAGCCCGGTGACGGAAGCCCGCAAAAAATTAATGCGTCTAAAAAAGCTGGAGATACTGGATACATATAGCCTCTGTATTATCATTCCGTTATTCTCCGCGCCATTTATGATCGTGATCGCAAAAGCTTTTTTGCATCTCAATCTATACGCTTTCAATACTAACTGGCTTATTTATTTTACCGCGGGAAGTATAGTAATAGCATTGATACTTGTTTTCTTTTTAAGAAAGTATCCGGGCAAAAATTTAGCGAAGTCTATTGCATTTTTAAATGAACTAAAGGAAGATGATGATAGGGTTTGAATAACTCATGAATAATCTTTTAGGAGATTGCCGCAAAAACATGCATTATGATCTTCAATTCAAGAACACAACAGCAGAAA
>JALZAJ010000585.1 GCA_030948465.1 Bacteroidota bacterium | reverse complement strand
GTGTGGGCAGTATAAGAGAAGACCATGATGGGAATATGTGGTTTCTCAGCAGAAATGGATTAAACATGATACAAAGTAGCGAGATTGAAAATTCAGGAAAGAGAAATGCAGGTAGTTCCCAAACTCCTTTATTTAAAAATTATTTATTATCCGACGGCTTTCTCGGAGTTGGTAGTGACTACAATACTCTAACCATTGCAAAGGATGGAAAAATCTGGGCAGGCGCAGTTGACCGGCTGACCAGCTATAATGCCGAAAAAGATATCCCCGACTCTATTCCACCTAATATCCAGTTAAAAGGTATTTCAATTTTTAATGTAAATATTGATTGGCTTGAGCTTGAAAAAAATAAAGACACCACGCTTTTATTAACCAACGGAGTCAGGTTAAAGAATTTTGAATTTAGCGGCCTTTCAAAATGGTATTACCTCCCTGAAAATTTGAAATTGACCTATGACAACAATTATCTCACATTCCGGTTTGTTGGAATAACCACAAAAAGGACACAGCACGTAAAATATCAATACTTCCTTGATGGATTAGATCACCACTGGAGTTCGCTAACAACAAACCCCGAGGCAACCTATAACGATTTGCCTCCTGGATACTATGTTTTCAAAGTGAAGGCAGTAAACAGTGCGGAGTATTGGAGTGGCGAATATGCATATAGATTTACTATCCTTCCTCCCTGGTGGAAAAGCTGGTGGGCATACATGTTGTATATATTAGGTTTTGCTTTTATTATGTGGGCTTTTACGTGGTATCGTTCACGCCGTTTGAAAGTAGAGAATCTTCTTTTAGAAGAGAAAGTGATCAGCAGAACATATGAACTCGAACAATCAATGGAGGAAAAGTATGCATTGAATAAAAAAGTAGAAAGCCAGCAGGCCTTATTAAATGAACGTTTACGTATAAGCCGCGAACTGCATGATGATATTGGCAGTACATTGGGGAGCATTTCCATCTACAGCGAAGTGGCTAAAAAGCGTACCGAAAAAAATGAAAATACAAATGACGTACTATCAAAAATAGGTATTGCTTCAAGAGAACTGATAGACAAGATGAGCGATATCGTTTGGAGCTTAAACCCCAACAACGAAAGCTTTGAGCAATTGCAAAACCGCATGATGGCCTTTGCAGCGTTAATTCTTGCTCCGCAAAATATTCTGCACGATTTTATTGCTGACCATGAATTAAAACAATTGCAATTCCAGGGTGGGGAACCCAAAAACATATTTCTTATTTTCAAAGAAGCTTTGCACAACATTGTAAAGTATGCGGATTGTAAAAATGTTCATATAAAATTATCTGTGCAAAATAATGTTTTAACAATGATAATCCAGGATGACGGAAAAGGGTTTGATGTCTCTCACACTCCTTTGAATGAAATTTGTACTACGGGTGAATATTTAGGTGGTAATGGAATTAAAAACATGACGGCAAGGGCCGCTGATATAAATTCAAAGATCTGTATCAGTTCAAAGATAAATGAAGGCACAACGGTTCAACTTACTGTGCACTTGTAGAATTTTTTATTTTCAACATATTATTTTTGGACAGAACCACTTTAGAAACAGATGAGCAGTTTTTAGAAGTGTTGCCTCTAATGAATGACTAAGCCGGTGACTGCAAATGCTTACAATTGTTTAATAATAATGCCTTTCCGCAAACTACCAAATTCGGCAATTGACATTCGTTCAAACGAACGGAACTTTGCAATTAAATGATAGCAGATGACCGGGATTAAGATAATTATATTTGATGATAATGATTCGCTAAGAGATTCCGTGGCGATGCTTTTACAAGAGTCTGGCGATTTTACGCTGGGAGGCTCCTATTCCAATTGTCTTAATGTTATAGATAATATTCAGCAAACCAAACCGGATGTAGTGATCATGGATATTGATATTCCTGGCATCAATGGTATTGAGGGGGTAAAGCTAATACGCAAAAATTTTCCGACCGTACAGATACTGATGCTCACTGTTTTTGATGATGATGAAAAAGTTTTTGCCGCGATAAAGGCGGGAGCTAACGGATACATTTTAAAGAATGCTGAGCCCAAAGGCCTTCTCCATGCTATTTCAGAAGTTTATAATGGCGGGGCTCCTATGTCTCCTGCTATCGCAAGAAAGGTGTTACATAATTTGCAGGCTATTCTGCCTGAAGAACCGAAAGATTATCACCTAAGCATGCGTGAGAAAGAAGTGCTCAGTCTATTGGTGGATGGGCTTTCTTATAAAATGATTGCCGGTAAATTAACTATCACCTATGACACCGTTCGTGCCCACATGAAAAAAATTTATGAGAAGCTGCATGTCGCTTCCATGACAGAGGCTGTAGCAAAAGCAATAAACCAAAAGCTTTTTTCCGCTGAATAATCAGTTGTTCCATCGTGTATTCCCATATCTGATCATCTGCTTCCTTCCCGGTTCTAGATATCTTTTCTCTTTTGCTTTTTCACGATACGGTGCTTACAACAGTATTTAATTGGTTTTGCATACCCATTCATTACCACTTTTGGTAATTGATTCAATGCAATATTCAGTTTTACTTTGTTTCCTCATTCTGCAAAGGCAAAACAAAGCTGGCTTGCAATTATTAAAAGTATTGCAGGCACAAAAGGAAGCTAAAATCTTTCAGAGTTGATAGTAATACTTTATCCTGATAAAAATCCCATAGTAACAATACTGAATCGATTGCTAAGATCCATTGCCCTTATTAAAACCAAGTTTAGTTAGTCTGCCTAACCCTTTATTATATTTTCATCACTTAAACTTTTTATTAGGCAAATTTCATTTTTACGTCAACGCTGGATATCGAATCTCAGGAATCATTTTTTAATCATTGAATAAAAATCATGAAGAAGTTTATCACGAATTTTAAAAATTGCATCGGCCTTTTAGTTTGCATACTAATATTTAATAGCTGCAAAAAGAAATCGATTACGGCCAGGCAAATACAAATTGACAAGACGAGTGAAGGTAAAACGCAAAACAAAAATTCAACCAGAACAACAGGAGCTTTTCAATTTCCATTATATAATCAATTCTTTCATAATTCTCCTATCATATTAAGACAATCAAAATGAAACATTTTATCAGGTCATTTCGCCCTTGCCTTTTGATAATTTCATTGGCAAGTTTGGTAATTATTCCGTCATCCTGCA
>JALZAJ010000583.1 GCA_030948465.1 Bacteroidota bacterium | reverse complement strand
GCCTTTGGCACGTCTGCTTTGCAACTGAATACTACAGCTTCTAATAATACCGCGATTGGATATACTTCCATGTTCGCAAATACGACAGGTGATTTTAATACAGCCATTGGGTCTGGTGCACTTTTTTCAAATACAACCGGAAGTTCAAATAGCGCAGCGGGACTCCGCGCATTACAGGCTAATACAACCGGAAGTTTCAATACGGCTACAGGTGCCAAGGCCTTAATTAATAACACAACAGGTTCAGTCAATACTGCCTTTGGAGCAAACGCATTAATCTCCAACATAACGGGCAACAATAATACAGCCACTGGAACCAACTCATTGTTCCTGAACACCACCGGTTATTCAAATACTACAACAGGGAGCAACTCGCTATTTAATAATACAACAGGTTATTCAAATACCGCGAATGGCGATAGCGCTTTGTATTTTAACACAACAGGAATTTATAATACGGCCAACGGCTACCAGGCTTTATATTCCACTAATGTAGGCAGTGGCAACACTTCCATTGGCAACCAATCAATGTATTATAATACTTCAGGAAGTTATAATACTGCAAACGGCCACCAGGCTTTATCAAATAATACCACAGGTGTCACCAACACGGCTCTCGGAGCATATGCATTATCCACCAATACTACAGGAAGCAACAACATTGGTGTAGGGTATAACGCCCAGGTACCATTTATAAATGGAAATAACCAGGTACGCATTGGGGATATGAATATCAGCTATGCCGGCGTACAGGTAGCGTGGACAATCACTTCAGATAAGAGGTTGAAAAGTGATATTGAGAACTCCACGCTCGGCTTAGATTTTATCGCCCGCTTACGGCCGGTTTCTTATTTGCGAAATAATGACGAAAACAAAAAACCTGAGTTTGGCTTCATCGCCCAGGAAGTAGAAGAAGCATTGAACGCCTCAGGCGAATCGAATGCCGGCATGGTAAGTAAAGATGATAAAGGTATTTATAGCATTCGTTACAATGATCTGATAGCGCCACTTGTGAAAGCAGTGCAGGAAGAACACAAAATAATACTGGAACAAAACAAAAAAATAGAGAAGCAACAACAGGAAATTGATAAGCTGAAAGAAAAGAATAAATAAGTGGCATTGTAAAGGCGCGACGTGTGCAGAATAATTTGTTGACCTTAAAAAAAAATTTAGAGCATGAAGATCAAAAACAAATCATGAAAAACTTTTTGCAACTTTTTATCACAGAACAAAGGGTCATTACATTCATCCTGATAACTATATTTTTTATTATAGAAACAGTTTATCCTTATCTCGTAAAGTTTGAAAGCCGCACAAAACATACAGTGAGAAATATTCTGGTGATGATAATTTTTTTGATTTGTGCAACGCCGATTAATTACTTAAGCGTGCTATGGTTTGGTTATGCTGATAAAAATAAATTTGGCTTGCTTAATATTTTTGAATCTCCTGAAATAGTAACAATTATTACGGGAATTTTTCTTATTGATTTAGGTGATTATTTCTATCACCGCCTCTCACATACGTCGCGATGGCTTTGGAGTTATCATAGAATACATCACAGTGATAATGAAATGGATGTTACAACGGGTTATCGTTTCCATCCTTTTGAAAAAGTTGGGTTGTTAATTACTCAAATTATTACTTCTTTTTTGTTTGGATTTGGACTGGCTTCGATTGCATTGTATTATACAATTTATCTCCCGTTGGTAATTCTGCAACATGTAAATATCAAACTGCCAGCTTGGGTCGAAAAAGGTTTTGGAACTTTTTTGTCAACACCAAATTTTCATCGCGTTCATCACGCAAATTATCAACCTTACACTGACTCTAATTATGGAGATATGTTTTGTATTTGGGACAGGTTGTTCGGAACATTTAAAAAAGTTGAACCTGCGCAGTTAAAATTTGGATTAGAAAACTTTACTGATGACAAAAAACATACAGTGTGGTATATGGTGTCTGCACCTTTCAGAAAATAAAATAAGAAAATGACATACACAATAGAAGAAACAGATCTCGAACGCCAGCATTTGTTGGCGGAGTTTCTACAACCTATATCGCTGAATGCACTTGTAACTATTTCTTTACCAAAACATGCAACCATATTAGATATTGGCTGCGGGCTTGGTGATACAACGCTGATGCTGAATGAGCGTTTTCCCAATTCATTTATCACTGGTCTTGATGGCAATGAAGCATTGATTGAAACTGCATCTACAGAAAAAACATTACTGCATCCAAACCTGCATTTTGTGTGCAGCGATGCAACACATCTTCCATTTGACGACAATAGTTTTGATTTTGTTTTTTGCCGCTTCGTGTTGTCGCATATCCCTGATGCATTTGGTGTAATGAAAGAAATGAAAAGAGTATGCAAAACAGGTGGAATCGTATTTGCGCATGAAACGGCTGTAATTATTTTTCAGTCTTATCCTGAAACGGCTGCGTACAACCGGCTTAAAGATGTAATGACTTCATTGTTTGCCAATGCTGGGTTTGGCAGAAAGCTTATTCATCACTTCAAAGAATTAGAGTTAAAAAAAATTGAGCACGATGCACAGGGAGTTTTAGGCGACCATGCAAGCGTATTAAAAAAATTTTTCAGCATGACAGCAGTTGGCATGCGCAATGCAATCATCGAAAAAAAATTAATGACGGATGATGAAGTTGCGGCATGGATAAGAGAGTTGAAAAGAATTGAACACGACGAAAACTTTATTATAATACCATTTTTCTTGATTGCTGTCTGGGGAATAAAAGATGAAAAATAAATTTTCATATTGTTATTATGAATTGAAACAACATAATACATCAACATAACATCATTAAACAATTAACATGACATACACCATTGAAGAAACAGACCTTGAACGCCAGCATTTGCTTGCGCAGTTTTTAGAACCTGTTTCATTAAATGCACTTCAACATATTTCATTGCCGCAGCACGCAAACATTTTAGATATTGGTTGCGGGCTTGGCGATACGACCCTGATGTTGAA
>JALZAJ010000580.1 GCA_030948465.1 Bacteroidota bacterium | reverse complement strand
CCGTGGTCTCATACTTTTATTTCAAAATAAAATTATCAGGCATTATTATAAACCTTCAAAACGGGCTCGCGCAATACAGAAGCCTCATCAGTGCAATGCCAGTAAATAATATCAGCAATAGCCTCAGGCTTTACCCAGGTATCAAAATTGGCATCAGGCATGGATTTCCGGTTTGGAGCTGTATCGATGGTACCTGGCACCACTACGCTTGTCACAACATTTTTTCCTTTTGCCTCATCATTCATTAGCTCAGCCAAACGAAAAACAAGCGATTTTGCCAGGCTGTATGCAACCATTCCTTTTCCATTTTTTGAATCTAAACCAGGTTTTGATCCAATGATGAAAATCCTGCCGCTGTCTTGTTTCATCATTTGCTGGAATACAGGCCTCGCTACATTATACGTGGTTTCGAAATTCAATTTATATTGAGCAGCAATGTCCGAAGTTTTTGTCTCAGCAATCTTTCCCATTGCAAAACCACCAACGGTTAAAACGGCTGCATTAATAGTTTCTCGCTTTTCTAAAATTGTGTCAACAAACTTTTGCGAATCATCTGCGTTCATAAGATCTACCACTATTTTTTCAAATTTATCCGATGGGAAATTCATGGGCACAGGATCATTCGGTATCACCGTTCCAATGACATAATATCCTTTATCTATAAATTTTTTTACCACTGCCTGTCCCATATTGCCGGAGGCGCCTGTTACGATCACTGTTTTCATTATTGATTTTTTTAATGATAATTTTTTTTGCTCAAACTAATTTCCAGATTATTTTTTAATAAACCTAATCGGTTCTATGGGTACTATTTGCAAATAAATTTCTGCGTGTGTTGTTTGGTCCCGTCAATAAGAAAATCTTTTCATAATTTTTTTAGCAAAGAAAAAGAATTTTGAAAATTTTTTTTGTCAGGTATTTTACTAACAGAAAGGATTAAGGGTGCATCAAATAATGAAATGTACTTTACGATAAATTATACCCGCATGCAAGGCCTTCGTTATTTCACCATCCTGTCAGTTGCATTTAAAAAATATAAGGTTCACCTGGTCTCTGTTCCTCCAAAGGAATCCTTCGGACAGGTTTGTACGCAGACGATGTAGGTAACTGGCTCGTATAAACGCAGTTTATTTTCTTGCAGCAGAGAATCTTTTAAGATAAAAGGGCTTACTTTTTTTCCTGGCTCAAAGCAGCTTCCCGATTTTCCGCCAGCCTGTAACACGGGGCTTGGCAATAGGCTGTTGACGTGGTAACAATGGGCTGTAGTTCTCTATCAGCAACAGTTCCAGCGATGCGTACTTTGTTCAGCTTTTTGTTGTTAACTTCATTTTTAGTAACTATATTAGGCAACAGTTATGGGCAGACTGAATATTGAATGCCGCCCATCGCCAAGCCTTAACGTTAACTCCTATGTTGAATTTCGGAAATAATTCTGAACGCTAAAAAAAAATTACCTGATATGATAATTAACAAAAAAATATTGGTGATAATTCTGATAATTATTTTTGAAAGCGCGATAAAAACATTCGCACAATCATTACCTGATTCAACAATAAAGAAAATTGACAGCCTGTTCCTGAAATGGAATACTGCAAATAGTCCCGGTTGCACAATAGGTATCGTCAGAAATGATTCGCTTATTTTCTCCAAAGGATATGGAATGGCTAATCTTGAATATGCTATCTCAAATGAACCGAAAACACTGTTTCACATGGCTTCGGTTTCCAAACAATTTACGGCCTACTCCATTGTTTTACTGGCAAGGCAGGGTAAACTAAAGTTGGACGATGATATCCATAAATGGCTTCCATGGTTTCCCGACCTGAAGGAAAAGATAACGATCCGTAATTTGTTGAATCATACAAGTGGTATAAGAGACCAGTGGCAACTGCTCGCTATCTCAGGCACAAGACTGGATGATGTGATAACACAGGATCAGATCATAAAGATTTTAAGTAAACAACAGGCACTCAATTTTAAGCCTGGTGATAAATACATTTATTCGAATAGTGGCTTTACCATGTTAGCAGAAATAGTAAAAGCAGTGAGTGGTCAAACATTGCGGCAATTTACAGACTCAGCGATATTCAAACCATTGGGTATGACCAGTACACATTTTCATGATGATTATACAGAGATTGAAAAGAATCGTTCCTATAGTTATAGCCGTAAGGATAGCGCTCATTTTTCGAATGCTGTTTTAAGCTATTCCGTTGCCGGAGCTACCAGCCTCTTTACCAACATCAATGATATGAGTAAATGGATAATGAACTTTTATGATCAAAAAGTGGGCGACCAGAAGGATATTGATATGCTGACACAAAAAGGCAAACTAAATGACGGTAAAGAATTGTCTTACGCTTTAGGCATTGTAAATGACACCTGGAAAGGCTGGCGACAATATTCACACGGTGGTAGTGATGCCGGTTACAGAACCTATATCGGTGTTTTTCCCGATCTCAAAACAGGGTTTATTGTGTTTAGTAATCTTGGCGATTTCAATCCCGGTGAGAAAGTTTATGAAATGGCTGATTTATTTATAAAAGATACAGCATCCAAAAAAGAAACAGTAAAAAAGACGCAGAGAGATAGTACTGCAGCTATTTTAAAGGATACTATCTCTCTCAAGAAATTTACAGGCAATTATATCGGTGAAGAGGGTTTGCCATTTAGTTTTGATATCAGGAACCGCCAACTGCATTACCACATCTATAATGAAAACAATTTTTTGATAAAAGAGCCAAAAGACACATTTTCCATTCCCCAGGCGCCTGAAATAAAATTTATTTTTGGTATAAAAGGAAAGGATACAACTGTTGATCTAATTACACCAGATCAATTGTATCATCTTAAAAAATATATAAAGGACACTTCACAATCGGATGAAGTTTTGAAAAAATACACGGGTATCTATTCTTGCCCGGAACTGGATTGTAAATATGGTATTGTTTTGAAAGATCATCATTTGTTCCTGACTAATTCCAAATATAACGATGCAAAACTGACCTTAATTGGCGAAGACAACTTAACCAATGATAACTGGTGGATTGATCATCTAATGATGAAACGTGACAAAAAAAATAATATCATCGGCTTTGAAGTAAACTCAGGCAGAATAATGCATTTGAAATTTAATAAAATGGAATAAATAAAAAACAAATAGAAAACAGCAGTCAAAAAAGAAGTATTTGCAAAAACAGGGCTATACAATGTAATTTCAGCTATGTGCAGGCATCAGCAGCGGTTCGGGCTTTAGTTTATAACTTCAACAACATATTTTAAATTGGGCATCAAATAATTCATTAAAAGTATCATTAGATCCCGAGAGGTTCTCACTTTTTGATGTGGTTTGTGCTTGCGGTTCGTGAGACATGAACGGTGCGGGTTGATGAACATCTGGTAACCCGCTATGGGAAAAATAGGATCTAAACAAAAGACTCTGCATTTGCATTTATCAGATCACCATTTTCCAATGTATTCCAGCCTTTATCAGTTCCTTGTATAAATTCATAATATGCTGTAGGCGAAAAAATAATTTATTTCTTCTTTAATTCCACGGTATTTATATCCACGGTAATCTCTTTAAGCCTTTTCTCAACGGATGGTTTCATATCTTCCTGGTAACGGCCTCCTAAATATTTTGCAAGGAATTTTTCTGCCTCAGCAAATAGTGCAAGATTATTAACAGGGTTTGCAAAACCATGGCCTTCATCGGGCGCTACAATATATTCAACAGGAAATCCCCTGTCACGCAATGCCACAACTATCTGGTCTGATTCCGCTTTGTTTACGCGTGGATCATTAGCTCCCTGCACAACTAAAAGCGGCGTTTTAATTTTATCGGCGGATGTAAGAGGTGATTGTCTTTTTAATTGTTCTTTGCCTTCTTCTGTTGTAGGGTCTCCCATTCTTAAATAAAACAGTTTCCTGATTTGCTCCCAATAAGGTGGAATTGAATTCAATAATGTGATGAGATTAGAGGGTCCAACAATGGAAACTGCAGCGGCATATACATCAGGAGTGAATGCTACTCCGGCAAGAGTTGCATAGCCTCCATACGAGCCACCAAGTATGCCAATTTTCTTAGAATTCACATAGCCCTGGCTTACTAAATATTTTGCTCCCCATGTAATGTCATCCTGCATTTTTTGCCCCCATTCCCTGTTGCCTGCATTTATAAACTTTTTTCCATAGCCTGTTGAACCCCTGAAATTTGGCATTAAAACTACATAGCCCCTGTTCGCAAGAAATTGCGCTATTGAATTATAACCCCAGGTATCTCTATACCATGGGCCGCCATGCGGAAAAATTACAAGTGGCATGTTTTTATGAACAACTCCTTTAGGCCACATAACATAAGCTGGAATTGATAATCCATCAGAAGATTTATAAGAGATGGGTTCCATTTTGGCCAGGTCGTTTACTGGTATTTCCGGCCTTGCTTTATATTGCAGAACCAGCTTTTTGGACTTCCGGTCAAAGAGATACGTAGTTCCCGGGTCCACATCACTATATGCTCTCAGAAGCCATAAGTTTTCATCGGCAGTAGAAGAATTAAAACTAATCTCTGACTGGGGAAGCGACTTTTTGATTAGCTCAAAATCCTTTTCAAAATTTTTGTCCTTCCAATATCTTCTGAGTTTCTCATCTTCATAGGCAGTATAGATAATTTCTTTAGTTTTATCAGAAAACTGCACATCACTAATGTCCACATGATTTAAGGGATCCTTTTCAATAATTTCTTCTTTCAGGCTTTGCGGATCAAGCAAAATTAATTGCTGTAAATTATTGTTCTCCCCTTTATTAGTTGCAATATAAATTCGTTTATTATTTTTTTCAAAAGCGTAGGGCGAAGCATCTTCATAAGGATCGGTACTATAAATTTTCTCAAAATTATTATTATTGACTTTTAGTATGTCATGGCTGCCATCTTCATTAGCTCTCGTAGCCAAACGAAGACTATCATTCCAATCAAAAATCCAATTAGTGATTCTTTCAGTCGCAGAATTTTTATGAAGCAATGTTTTTTCCCCGGTAGAGATTTTTAATTTGTAAAGATCATGCCATGCCTTATCCCGGTCATTCAAACCAATGAATATCGCATCCGGATCAGATTTCGGAACGGAATAAATTAATACCCTTATCCCGGTTAAATGCGTGAGATCTTTGTTTTCAGGAACTGCCTGTCCCTGTGCCGGTTCAGCATTAGGATCCACAGCATACAGGTTGAAGTTTTCATCACCGCCTTTATCTTTTACATATAAAATATACTTTCCGTCTCTCGACCAGAAATAATTATCTATAGGCCTGAGAGTGTCTTCAGTCAAAGGTTTGGCATCAGTAAAAGCAGCGTCGGTTTTTTTTACCCAAATATTTCTGGTTCCCCGGTACTCTTTTACAAACGAAATGAATTTACCATCCGGTGAAAGATTTGCCCGCGTTATTTGCGGGTCACCAAAAAACAATTCCCTGTCAATAAGAGGGGGAAGTTTTCCGGTTTGCGCAAAAGTGTGAACTACGGTAAGAGAACAAATGATTAAAAATAACAACCTGGCTGGCTTCATAAAATGCAGTTTAATTTTTTTCAAAATTTAATTAAAAACATTCTTGTTGGTTGAGATCTGGCTTATGGCAGGATTGGATGCACTAAGTTATTAAATCTATAATTGTTGCTTCATTTAAATTATCATCCCGGACAGGTAAATTATTTCCGCCGCATTCTTGAATAAGCCGGCAAGAATTTTTACTTTCTTATTACGTAAAAGGTTGCCAACCTTTAGAAGGTTGCCAACCTTAATTTCTTCACGAGAACTTAAATCTCATTTTTTGGCGGGCTTCTTACAATAGTTTAGATTTATTTGGCCAAACAAAATTTAACGGCGGCGATGCTACCACATCATTTATTTATTCGCGATGACTACAGCTATCATAATTATTTTTTGCACACTGCTTTTAATCGCTTACTTATTTGACCTCACATTTGACAAAACAAAAATTCCTTCCGTAATACTTTTGCTTCTTTTAGGATGGATCATGAAGCAGGTTACGCTATTTTTAAAATTGCAACTGCCCGATTTTTCGAGAGTGCTTGCTGTATCGGGAAGCATCGGTTTAATACTTATTGTGCTGGAAGGAGCCCTGGAGCTTGAATTAAATAAATCAAAGATATCCCTGATTAAAAAATCTTTTTTTGGGGCGCTGCTATCTATGTTCGCCCTGGCATTTTTACTGGCCTATATATTTAGTTTATTCGAAAATTATTCTTTCAAAGATTGCCTGACCAATGCCATTCCTTTTTGCGTGGTAAGCAGTGCGATTGCCATTCCGAGCGTAAAAAATCTCAGGCCTTATGATAAAGAATATATCATTTATGAAAGCAGTTTATCAGACATTTTCAGCGTTTTATTTTTCAACTTCGTTGTCCAAAACAGCTTTATCGGCCTTCACTCGTTCGGTAATTTTGGCCTGCAAATACTAATCATTATTATCGTTTCATTTGTTGCAACTATAGGCCTCTCTTATCTTTTAAATAAAATTGAACACCAGATAAAATTTGTCCCCATCATTTTATTGGTCATATTGATTTATGAAGTGTCGGTAATATATAATTTGCCATCCCTTATTTTCATAATGATGTTTGGCTTGTTTTTAGGAAACCTGAACGAGTTAAAACGCTTTAAATGGATTGAAAAATTTCGTCCTACCGAACTTAACACGGAAGTTCAAAGATTTAAAGGACTTACCATCGAAGCTGCATTCTTAATAAGATCCTTATTCTTTCTTTTTTTCGGCTACTCGATGGAGACTGCTGAAATTTTAAATACTGATACGTTATTATGGTCGTTCGGCATAGTGGCCGTGATATTTGTTTTCAGAGCGATCCAACTTAAATTATCCAGGCTTCCTTTGAAGTCATTATTATTTGTATCGCCAAGAGGGCTCATTACCATTTTATTATTCCTTTCAATTCCAGCAGTTGACCAGATTTCCATTGTAAATAAATCACTCATAATCCAGGTGATACTATTAACAACATTAATAATGATGGTTGCTTTAATGATATCATCGGAGATCAAAAAAAAGAAACCCGCTATGGAAAATATCCCTGAAATTAGTAGCACGAAAACTGATTTTAAATCTGAAGAGTCTCCTGGTTAATTTTACATTTTTTCTTTTATTCCTTTTTTAATTAACCACCAGTTCATAGGAAAAGCTGTTATAAAACCGAGCATCATGGCTATTTGCATCATAAACCAGAACAATGGATCATCAGCAGGTAACTGGTGGTTAAAAATTAGAAAAGTAGCTATTGCCATCCACCCGTACATACCTGTTTGCCACGCCGTAAGCGATAGCGTATCTGCTTTCAGTGCTGCTTTCAGCGCTTCTTTGGAAGAAAGTTTTTTCATGGGTTTAATGGAATAGTATTGAAAGATTATTCCAATGATGAAAGCAAAGATATAGTCAACACCCCACTTGCCTATAAGCCCGCTTCCGAAAATAATCAGTGGTAGAAAAAGCATTAGGATCTCGGCAATTATATCTCCAAGTGTGCAACCACTTCCACAATGAAGGGCGCCTATTGCTGCGCTTTGCCAAAAAGGTTTTTCTGTATTATCCATTGGATGGCTGGCTGCCTTATGTCGGTTTGTTTTTTTAACGGCAGATTTTCTTCCTATTTTATAATAAAAGAAAAGCCCTAACGGGCCCGCATACAACGCTGTAATGGGATAAACAAAATTCATAACCATCATCTTCTGTTTATTACCCAATAATATATCCATCGTAATTATGAGAGCGCATAAGCCTCCTGCTATCAATGACCCTTCAGAAACGATATATAATAAATTCATGACTGCATTTTTCTTTTATAAAAATTTATTGTTTCTATTTTAAAACTGATCTATTTTTTTATAAATTTTCCGGTTTCTAATCCGGCTAAGTTTTAACCTATAGCAAAGACTTTATTATCACAAGCTCTCAAGGCTTTTTCGCGTAGAAAGGGAGCGGGATAACGCATATCAGCAAGGCTTTAGCATTATTCTAACCATACCGGACTTTCTTCCCTTATCACAAATTCTGAACCGTTTCGCGGCAATTAGCGCTGCCGGCATTTTGAAAAAAAATAATACAAGATCGTGGATGCGATTACCGGTTAAAATTTCACCGTTTTTGATTTACATAATGCCGTATATTAGCAAATAATTTAACAGGTTTTATTTATAAATGAATTGCTTGTGTTCTATTCATTACGTTTCTTCCCCCATAACATCTTCAGTGCTAAACACTTTTTTCTTATTCTAAAATCATATTAAAAATGAACTCCCGTAGAAAGTTTTTACAAAATTCTGCTGCAATGGTTGGCGGCACGTTACTGGCATCCTCAATAGACAATAGCGCCTTTGCCATTTTCAAAAGCCGGGTAATGCCGTCCGATCAACTGAATGTAGGACTCATTGGTGCAAATGGAATGGGTTTCGCCGATCTTACGTCTGCTTTGAAAATACCAGGTGTAAACGTTGTGGCTATATGTGATGTTGATAAAAACGTGATCGATAAAAGAATGGCCGATTTGTCTAAAATGAATGTGGACACTTCTAAGATTAAAACTTATGGCGACTACCGGAAGCTTCTCGATAATAAAGATGTAGATGCTGTAATTGTTGGAACTCCCGATCACTGGCATGCCTTAATTATGATGAATGCCTGTGCTGCGGGTAAAGACGTGTATTGCGAAAAGCCTGTTGGTAATTCAATAGGAGAATGCCGGGCAATGGTAGCTGCGCAAAAAAAATATAATAAAGTGGTGCAGGCAGGCCAGTGGCAAAGAAGCCAGCAGCATTTTAAAGATGCCGTTGATTATGTGCAAAGCGGCGTGCTGGGAAATATTCGTACGGTAAAAGTGTGGTGTTACCAGGGCTGGATGCAACCTGGGCCGGTTGTTCCTGATACCGCTCCTCCCGCAGGAGTTGATTATGCTATGTGGCTGGGGCCAGCTCCCACAAGGGCTTTCAATTCAAGCCGTTTCCATTTTAATTTCCGTTGGTTCTGGGATTATGCCGGTGGCTTAATGACCGATTGGGGAGTGCATTTATTAGATTATGGTCTTTTGGGAATGAAGTCTCCGATCCCCAAATCAATTTCTGCTTTAGGTGGCCGCTTTGCTTACCCAAATCTTTATGAAGAAACTCCCGATACACTTACTACGCTTTATGAATTCGATGGTTTTAATATGGTATGGGATTCTGCAATGGGTATCGATAACGGCTCATACAACCGCGATCATGGAATCGCTTACATAGGTAACAATGCAACATTAATTCTTGATCGTGGCGGCTGGGAAGTAGTAGAAGAAAAACGAAGCAAAAATAAAGTGAGCAAGCCTTTCATAAAACCATCCGATAATGGGCTCGATAAGCATTGGGAAAATTTTGTAAGTGTGGTAAAATCAAGAAAAATGGAAGACCTGCATTGTCCTATACATGCGGGCGCTCACGTGGCAACTGTTGCGCAAATGGGAAATATCGCTTATCGCACCGGTAAGAAATTGGAATGGGATGCCTCGAAAGAAAAATTTACCGATGATGAAGTAAATAAAAAATACATGATGAAGGAATATCACAATGGATATAAATTACCTAACGTATAATTATCAATTAATAAACAAATACATCAAATGAAAAACAGTTTTCTATTTTTATCAATGGCCTTGTTTTCAATGGCAGCTTTCGCACAGCACACTGATTCCCTTGCAAAAAAAATGGAGCCCGCAAAGAATGAAATGACGGCGGAAGAGACAGAATTTTACAGTCCCGTGCCGCCGATAGTAACGCCGGGAGCTAACTATGGAGATCCTCCTTCCGATGCCATCGTTTTATTCGACGGTAAAAATCTGGATGAATGGGTTTCAACAAATGATACAACAAAACCTGCAGGTTGGATGGTGGCAGATGATGTGATCACCGTTAATAAAAGGGCCAGCGATATTGAAACAAAAAGAAAGTTCACCAACTATCAATTGCACATAGAATTTCGCATACCCACTAATATAACCGGATCAGGGCAGGCTCGCGGCAACAGCGGAATATTTTTGGCGGCGCCTCACGGAGCCAGTGAATATGAATTACAGGTACTCGATAATTATAATAATACAACCTATGTAAACGGGCAGGTTGGCAGCATTTACAAGCAATCGGTACCACTGGCAAATCCATCCCGCAAGCCGGGTGAATGGCAGGCTTACGATGTAGTATGGACGGCTCCCCAATTTTACGATGACGGGACGTTAAAATCCCCCGCTCGTGTTACTGCTTTTCTTAATAATGTATTGGTGCAAAATAATTTTTCGCTAAGAGGAAGCACGCCATACATTGGTCTTCCAAAATACATTCGCCACGGGGCGGCGCCTATTAAGTTACAGGCGCATGGAGATAAAAGTGAACCGATAAGCTATCGCAAAATCTGGGTGAGAAATTT
>JALZAJ010000579.1 GCA_030948465.1 Bacteroidota bacterium | reverse complement strand
GACATGCCCATCAGCCGCAGGCATATAAATGCAAAGAGTAGAGAAAGCGGAATTACGATAGAAACAATAAGTGTGGTACGCCAGTTGAACATGAAGAGAGATACCACTAAAGTCACCAGCAGTATGCCTTCTATAAGATTATGCAATACTGTACCTGTAGCATAATGTATCAGATCTTCCCGGTCGTAATAAGGAACAATTTTAGTATCCTGCGGTAACACCTGGGCATTTACTTTTTCAATTTTGGCTTTTAAAGCTTTCATTACCTCGCTTGGATTTTCGCCTTTTCGCATTAAAATAATCGCTTCCACGACATCATCTTCATTGGTTATTATTCTATTGTTTGCGGTATCAATTCCATTGGTTCTGCCTACATGGCCAAGTCGCGGTAAATTAGAAATTTCAACATCAGCAATATCTTTTACAAGTACGGGGATGCCGTTCACATTTTGAACAATTATGTTTTTTATTTCGTTTATGTCATTCAGCAAACCAATACCCCTCACTACATAAGCCTGGTTGTTTATATTGATTACATCGCCGCCAATATTGATATTACTTTTCGTGACAGCATTATAAACATCCAGTGCGGTAATGCCGAGGTTACTTAATTTACCGGGATCCACTTTTACTTCATACGCTTTTGTTTCACCACCAAAACTTACCACATCTGCAACACCCGGCACTGATCGCAATTGCCTGTCAACAACCCAATCCTGCAGGGTCTTAAGTTCCCTTGTATTTCTTATTTTACTTTTTAAAGTGTACCTGAAAATTTCTCCTGTAGGCCCTGTTGGTGGCTGTATTGAGGGTATAATGCCTGGCGGCAAATCAGCATTGGATATAAGATCGTTCACCTGGATGCGTGCCTGGTCGTTGGTAACATCATCTTCAAAAACAAGCTTTATATACGATAACCCAAAGATGCTTGTTGAGCGAAGGCTTATCTTTTTCTGCACCGGATTCATCGAGATCTCGATCGGGATAGTAATAAATTTTTCGATCTCTTCTGCGCTTCTGCCCGGCCATTGCGTAATGATAGTGATCTCTGTATTGGTAACATCAGGGAAAGCTTCAATAGGCATGTTTTTAAAAGTGATGATGCCCATTACCAGCAACACAATTGTTGCAAATAATATAAAATATTTTCGCTTTAATGAAAATGCAATTATTGATTTGAGTGTCTTTAACATGCGCTAAAAATTTAATCGTTCATTGCCTGGTAAATTAATAATGCATCAGAAGCAATAACCTCGTCTCCCACCGCCACATTCCCGGAGATGTATGTTTTATTTGCATGGGTGCTCATTATTTGCACCGGAACAATTTTTGTATCCGAAGGGCTTTTATAGACCAATACAAAATATTGGCTTTGATCAAAAATTAAAGCGCTTGAAGGAATGCATAAAGCGTCGCTGTCTTTTTGGTTAATAACATTTACACTGGCAAACATTTCCGGCTTCAATGCATAATCCCCGTTAGGTAACACCACTCTTATTTTCATTACTTTATTTGTGGGATCAAGCACGTTCAATACCTGGTCAACTTTTCCTTTAAAAACTCTGCCGGGATAAGAAAGGGTGGTAACATCTGCTTCATCGCCCTGGTGCACCTGAGCGATATTTGATTCATATACATTCGCAATAACCCAGATATTTTTCAAGTCGGAAATTGTAAATAAATTGGTGCTGTTATCCGTGCGTATGGCCATGTTGCTGTTGATTTGCTTATCAACGATAAACCCGCTAATAGGTGCTCTCACTACATATTCGCCCTGCGTATTGCCTCCGTTAATTTGCAACACTTCATTGGACCGTGTGAGTTGCGATTGTGATTGTTTGTATAATTGTTGCGCAGTTATGTAATCTTTCTCTGATAGTAAACCACTCTTATACATGTCTTCCGCTGCGTCCATATTCTTTTTTGCAATAAGCATATTTGTTTTAGAAGTAACTAGGTCGTTCCCGTAACCGGCCATTTCACCACTTCTTATTATGCCTAGCTTTTGCCCCTTCTGTACATAATCGCCCAGTTGTACATTTACACCCGTAATTACACCGCTTACCATTGGGAAAATCCGAACTACTTTTTCTTCGTTAAATGCAACTTTACCCGTAAGAGTTAACGAGTTCACCAGCGGGCATTTCACCACGCTGTCTATTCTGAGTGTTTTTAAAAGTGAATCAGCAATAACGTGCCTTGGCTTTTCTATAGCAGGGTCTGACTTAGATTTACAACTGCATAAAAAAAACAAAACCGGCAGCGACAGAATTATGGAGAGTCTATTTTTAAACATGGCTTTTATTATTATTGGCGTGACATGGGATGTATTATTTTAAGCCTGGATCAGGGGTTAAATAAAATTTTTCCGATCGAAAAATTGAGCTGCTCCAAAGCGCTCATTTTATTAAAACGCAACTGGTTGAGTTGCAAAACATTTTGCCTGTACGATTCATAGAAGTCAAGAAACTCGAGCAGGGTAATATTCTTTTTTTGAAAATTGACGGTGACCTCCTGAATTAAATGTTTAATATCAGCATCGAAGCGGGGATCCAAACTCATTAACAATTTTTCTGCTCTTAAGGCGGTGATATAATTAGTGGTTACTTCACTTCTTACCCGCTCTAACCCGCCCTGGTATTGAACTTTGCTTTGATCAACTTGTATTTTTGCATTACGAATATTACCCTGATTACGGTTAAATAAAGGAATAGGAATACCGATGCCGATTGAATTATAATTCGGAACATAACTGCCCTGCCTGTCAAAACCGCCGCTTATAGTTATGTCTGGTTTAGCAAAAGCTTTCTGTAAAACGAGGTTGTTATTATTATAAGTTATTATAGAATTTAAGGCATTAAGATCGGGCCGGTTAACGATGGCGGTATCAATTAAAACCTGGTAATTAACCCCGGCAACAACTTCATGATTAAGACTTGATAAGTTCGCATCGGGAAGCACATAAGTTTCCGGCGACAGTCTTAATAATAATTTAAATTCGCCCTGAATACTATCAATATTGGTTTGTAAAGAATTGTACTCTGCCTGCAATGTGTAGAGCTGCGATTTCATTCTAAGCACAACAACCGGCGCAATAAATCCTTTACTCAACTGCTCTTCATAAACCGGAATAATTTTTTGCAGTGATGATATTTCAAGCTCATATAATTTAGACGATTGCTGCAGAAAATATATATTGTAAAAATCATTTCTTAGTATATACCTCAGGGTTCTCAGCAAATCATAAAACTGAAATTCCTGTATCGCGATTCCTGATGTTGCAAGTGTTATCGCCTTATTTCTTTTACCGGCAAGCCTTACCAATTGTGAGACACCAATATTAAATTGCGGTTCAAAAAAACGATGCGTTTCCGTATTATAGAATGCATTGGAATAATCAAACTCCGGATTGTCATAAAGCCTGGCAGTTATTACCGTTGCTCTCGCAGAATCAATGCTGTACTGCTGTGCGATAAGAGACAAATTTTTTGTAAGAAAAGAATCTTCAGCCTGTTGTAATGTAATTGACAGAGAATCCTGCTGAATAGCACTCACAACCGCTTGTGCTTCGGAATAAAAATATGTGCAGCAAATAAGTAAAAAAGTGATAGAGATCTTTTTCATCAACTGGTATTTTGCCTTATAAATGATGTTTGCAAATCGAGGGAAATTACAATGGCCTTATATCATTGCAGCAATCGTAGATGAAGTAAATAAAGTAAACAGAAGTATGAAGTAATCAGCAGCTTTTAGGAGGCGGTGGGTTTATCTCTTTTATAAATTGAAAAGCATATTTATCGGTATAATTTAAAAACCGGTTTTTAATTTTCGTGGAATAAAACGAAATAACAATAGGCTCAATTTTTTGGAACACGAGCTCAAATTGTTTTTGCATCTGCAGTTCTTTTTGCTGCCTGTTCTTTGTTTCAGGAATGGCATTATCGTATTTCAAAATCACCTCAGCCACAAATTCAACGTAGGTGTCTATGTAATTAAAATCATCAGCACTGCGTGTGTTAGCAGGCATTTGAGCATTTGGAGAGTCAATGCTCATATTGAGAATTTGCAATGCAAGTAGGAATGCAAAAAACCGGCAGATATTATTTTGAAAATAACGTATCACAATTGAGGCGCAATATTAAAAGAGTTATTGTTAATACCAATATAATAAATTTATTATAACACAAAAATTACACTATTGAGACTAATTATAATTGGGCTGAAAAACTATTGAAAAGTATGACAGCAGCAGCTATTCGTTTACCGATGTTTTAATGATCGGCAGGAGTTTTATTCTATTTTTTTAAAATCCTGATCTCCTTTCCTTTATAACCAATCATTTCATTAGTAACATTTTCCAACTGTAATTCTTTAGGTTGTGTTTTACTTATCCATACAATTTTAAATAAGCGATTGGCAAGCATTCCCGGAAAGCTTCCTTTTCTTTCGCCGATGGTCAACTCCTTTTTCACGTCATTATAAGTAATGTCGATACTGCTAAATGCTCCCTTCTCATAATTGTATGTGGTATCGTCATCTTCGCAGAGATTAAAAGATGCATTCTTGCCGGTATAAACAAATAACGTAATAGTATCCGCTGGCTTTTGTGAAGTGTATTGAAGATCGGGACCGAAGGGAATAACAGACCCTTCTTTTACAAAAACAGGCATTCTTTCATAAGGAGCATCTGCCATTATTGTTTCTCCTCCTTCATAATATTTTCCTGAATAAAGATCGTACCATCCCTGGCCTTTTGGTAAATACAATTTTTTATTTCGTTCCATGTAATTATAAACAGGGTTGATCAATAACGACGGTCCAAACATGTATTGATCACCAATATTGGTTACAGTTGTATCGTTTGAAAAGTCCATTACCAGGCCGCGCATTATCGTGTAGTCGTTATGGTAAGTAGCTGCCGCCAATGAATAAATATATGGCATCAACCTATATCGCAGCTTATCATAAAAGAGCATGCTTTTGTAGGCAGGATGATCTTCGGGCGCCACATTATACATTTCGCGGTAAGGGAATTGGCCATGCGATCTGAACAAAGGAACAAATGCGCCGAACTGATACCAGCGTGTTTGTAATTCGCGCCATTCTTCGAGATCCTGTTCGTTTGGTTTTTCATAGCGATGTTCCACAGCAAACCCACCGATATCCATCGTCCAGAACGGAAGCCCGGACATGCAAAAATTAAGCCCGGCAGATATTTGCGACTTCATATCTTCCCATCGCGATGCAATGTCTCCGCTCCATATTGATGCGGCATAATGCTGAGATCCGGCGAAGCCGGATCGGGTTAATAAGAATACTCTTTTATCAGGATCCACTGAACGCTGCCCGTTATATATCCCCTTTGCATTTTCCAGGGGATACGCATTTAGATATTCTGCTGCAATGCCCACATTCATTGGCGTCATTTGCGCTGTTCGCTTTGCGGGTGAAACATTGGAAAGTATATCCGGCTCGCTGGCATCCATCCACCAGGCATCGACCCCTTTGCTATATAATTTTTTGTTGATCAGGTTCCAAAAGCCCTTTCGTGCTTCGGAATTAAATGCATCATAAAAAGTAGAGATAAATCCTTTACCGATCCAGTCTCTCTGCGAGTCGGCGATGTTCCTTTTATAAAGCCATCCCCGCTTATCGAAATCTTTATACGCGTCTATGCCTTCATACATTTTGGGCCACACGGAGATCATGAATTTTACATGATATTGATCGTGCAAAATATGGATCATACTATCAGGGTTAGGGAAACGGACCGGGTCAAATTCCTGGCTTCCCCAATCATTCACTTTCCAATAGCTCCAGTCCTGCACAATATTATCCAAAGGGATTTTTCTTTGCCTGAATTGAGCAACGGTATTTAATAATTCATCCTGTGTTTTATATCTCTCGCGGCTTTGCAAAAAACCCATCGCCCATTTTGGTACAAGGGTAACCTTGCCTGTTAGAGTGCGATAACCTGAGATCACCTCGTCTGCATTATCGCCTTGTATAAAATAATAGTCAAGCTGCTGGCCAGCTTCCGAAGAAAATGTATAAGCGTTTACATTGCTGGCCGGTATAGGATTCAGCCATTTTACATCCAGGTAAGATTCGGTCCCATCCGGTATCCACTGAATTTTAATTGCATATTTTTTGTTTCTTTCAAAAGGCAGATTAAGAATGGCCATACCGGGATTCCAGGGCTGGCGCCATCTGTCGGCGAGTAATTTTCCATCGATCCAGATTTTCATGTAGCCGCCATAAATTATTCTGAACTTATGCATGCCCCTGAAGTCAGATTCCAGCGAACCTTGCCAGGTAATCTCTCCATTTTGTACATTAAAATCTTCCGGTAAATTCTTTTTTGAATCGCCCAGATACTGATAATCAATTTTAGATTCCGCTTTTGTAAAACTGATCTCCTCGGCCTTGCTTTTATCATTGCTATAGGAAGCCGTTAACCACCCTTCATCCCCATCTTTTGAAAACAATTTTAATTTTGATAATGGCATAAAATCCCGTGCATCACCAACTTTTGTTATCGAATAATTATCCCATAA
>JALZAJ010000110.1 GCA_030948465.1 Bacteroidota bacterium | reverse complement strand
AAGGCCTGCTGATTCACATTGGGATCAAATTGCATGGGGCCGTCACTGGTTGCGCCGGCCATATCTTTATACCGGTAGGCGCTCGTTAATTCAAACCAGCCGTTTTTTGCCTTCACCTTTAAATGATTCAAATCTTTATTATAGCTGGAGACACAATTTGCAATAGCTCCTCCAGGAAATTCCAATTGGAAATAAACTGTTTCATCCACTTCCTTAAAAAACCCGGGGCGGGTTTTTTCTTCACGGGCTGTTACATGTATGGGTTCCTCCCCTGTAACATACCGGGATGCCTGGATCGTGTAAATTCCCATATCCATTAAGCTTCCACCTCCGGCTTTATCTTCATCCAATCGCCATGCGTTCGCGTCTCCATTATAAACAAATCCATTTTGCGCATCTATTGATAGAACAGGCCCATAAATTTTTTGCTGACCTAACCGCATCATTTCTATATTGTAAGGTTCAAAGTGTAAATGATACCCTATCGATAACATCACACCACATTCATTACATACGTTTATCATTTCTTCACATTCCTTTACATTCATCGCCATTGGCTTTTCACAAATAACATGTTTACCTGCTTTGGCCGCACGTATTGTAAATTCTTTATGTAAAGAAACAGGAAGCACTATGTATATAATATCGAAGTCTTCATTGTTAACAATGTCATCAAAATTTTCATAGTTATAAATATTTTTAGCCGGCAGGTTGTATTTATCTTTCCATTCTTTTTCTTTTGAGAATTCATCGGTAACAATTCCGGCGAGATAACAATAATTGGTTTCCTTTAAAGCCGGAGCCAGTGCATCCGAGCTATAGGTTCCCAGCCCAACCAACGCGATTCCTAATTTTTTTTTCTTCAAGGCCTTATTCATTGTATTTGTTTTAATCATGAATTTTTTTCAAGAGATGAAGAAAAAAGTGTGCCACTGAATGTAAGGCTATCCTTGTTTTCAACTTTTTAAAAGTTACTCTTATCCTCCGCATTAAAGCCACGTATAAAAACGTAACTGTTTAAAAATTCATGAATGGCTTTTGCGTGATGGATAAAAAAATTCTACAGAAGTACATGAAGTTTGGATTTTAAATGAAGTTGATTTTTAAACAATTTTTTCGAAGCCTTATTTTTAAAAAATATTCCGAAAGGAAGAAGACGAACAGGAATCGATGATAAGTTTGTGAATCCGGATTGAAATTGAAGAGCAAATGATTTAGTAGTTTAGCACTCATTACAAACTAAAAAATTATGGCACAGTTTATTAAAGTAAAACAAAAAGACGATGTTGAATTGTTGATCAACACAAGTATCATTGAAACGATTTTTCCGGATAAGACTGTTGAAAAATGCAATTCATTGATAAATTTCAACAGGGCATCTGCGAAGAAAAGTTTTTATGTCCAGCAGTCCGTCGGGGAAATTTGGGAAATGATCCTGCAATAAGTCTTCGGCCATTATTTGCTATAACTATTTATTACGTCGATAAAAAGAAACGCTACGGGAAACAATTTTGTAAAAATCTATCTTTTATACAATAATTTATTCAGATGATAGTTTAATACTGGTCATACAAATTTAGTTTTAAATGGTTAACTGATCCACCCCTCCAAGGGTGGTTTTTTTTGTCCGGACTTTCCAATAAAATCCTTTCAGGAAAAAAGGTACTTTTGAAAAAAGATTATTTAATGATCGCAAGAATCTGGCATGGTTACACTACCATCGAAAATGCGGAAGCGTACGAATCGCTTCTGGCTTCAGAAATTTTTCCATACATCAAAAGCAGGAAAATTCCCGGCTTTCATAATATTCAATTAATAAAAAGAGTAGTGAAAGATGAAGCGGAATTTATTACGATAATGCGGTTTGATTCTTTGCAGGCTGTAAAAGATTTTGCCGGTGAAAATTATGAACAGGCTGTAGTTCCAGAAAAAGCACGCAAGGTACTGAAGCGCTTCGATGCTGCCTCTCAGCATTATGAGGTACTTATAGATGAAGACGCCAGCTAAC
>JALZAJ010000538.1 GCA_030948465.1 Bacteroidota bacterium | reverse complement strand
GTAACGCCACTTTCAAACTGTCCTAATTCATTGCTGGAGTTAACAAACATAGAACTTACACTCATCACCCTTCCACGCATAGAATCCGGTGTTTTCAATTGAGTGATCGTGCCTCTAACGACCACGCTTATCCCATCCAGCATTCCTGCAATTAAGAGCGCTCCAAAAGATAAAATGAAAATTTTCGAAATACCAAATATGATGATGCAAATGCCAAAACCAGCGACTGCAAGTAGTAATTTCTTACCATGATGACGTTTCATTGGGGATAAAGTAAGAATTATAACAATTATTATAGAACCCAGGTCTGACGCACCATTCAGAAATCCAAAACCCTCCGGCCCTACCTTTAAGATATCCCGGGCATAAATGGGTATAAGGGCGACCGCACCGCCAAACAACACCGCAAAAAGATCCAGGGAAAATGCTCCCAAAAGCTCTTTGGTTTTGAAGACAAACCGAAGGCCTTCTTTAACACTTTCCCATGTTCTTACAACACCTTTTACATTTGACGGAGGCTTTGGTTTCACTCTGTATAAAACCATAAATGCAATAACCATGAAACAGCTTATAATAATGAGAGTTCCTGTTATGCCCATGCCACCTATTAAAAATCCGCCAACAGCATGTCCTGTCACAGATGCCGAAAGCCATGTACCCTGGCTCCAGGTAGTTGCATTCTGGAGATCGTTGCGGGGAACTATATAAGCGATCATTGTGCCGAACACAGGCCCCGTAAACGAACGTACAATACCGGTACAAAAAATAACTACGTAAATACTGATCGCAATCCAATGAGTACTTAAATGATTTGCCGTATATCTGCCCGATATAAAAATCAATAAGCTTACGGCTATTAAATAACAGAACACGCCTTTGAGTAGCAGTTTTCTTTTTTCACTTTGATCAATTACATGTCCCGCGTAAAGCGCCAGGGAAACCGCCGGAATTACCTCGGAGAGACCTACAAGCCCAATTGCAAATGGGTCATTAGTAAGTTGATAAATCCACCATCCCACAAGCGTTGCCATCATGCGAAGGCCCATAATAAAAATAAACCTGCCTAACAAAAGATTACGATATTCCGGAATTCTTACAGCAATAAATGGATCATTCTTTCCTGCCTTCATTTCATAATATTTAAGGCAGAATTAAATAGTGCTGGCCATTATCATAGTCTTTGGTAAGTGCATCTAATACCGCGTTTAAATGTTTTTCGTTACCCAGAAAATCTGCAGACGAAGCATCGATAAACAGTGTTTTTATATTATGTTGCTTTATATATTGAGTATAAGTTTCCTGCAACGAGAAAAGGTATTCCGATGCAATGGCCTGTTCGTAACTGCGATTTCGTTTTCTTATATTTTCTTTCAATTTAGTTACCGGCGCATGCAGATAAATTAAAATATCTGGTTGAATTAATTGTGGATTAATAATGTCAAATAATTTTTGATAAAGCAAAAATTCTTCCTCCGGCAAATTCACTTTGGCGAATAAAAGGCATTTGGTAAAAAGGTAATCGGAGATGGTCACATTTTGAAACATATCCTTCGTCTGCAATAAATCTTTCAACTGCTTATATCTTTCAGCCATAAAAAAAAGTTCCAGTGGAAAAGCATATTGTTGTTGGTTTTCATAAAATTTTGGAAGAAAAGGATTGTCAGCAAATTCTTCTAATATCAGTCTCGCATTCAAATGTTTGCTAAGCAAATGCGCAAGCGTTGTTTTACCTGCTCCAATGTTACCTTCAATGGTTATGAAATTATATTTCATTCTTATTCGCCATGTAAAACGTCACGTCTTACACTTTAGAGAAAAATTTTAGATTACGTTTTCTGAAAAATTACCATCCAAAAATAAACACTCAAACTTGAAAATGCCGGAAATGAATTATGACGCAAGCAAAAAATTTTGTTGATAAGGCTATCGAAATTGAATAGGCGTTACATCCAGCATATCCTTACATGTGGATAACAAATCTTTCATGGTTTTATTCAACAACGGATGTATAAGCTGCGGAGACAGTTCATTAAGAGGTTCCAGCACAAAACGCCTGTTGGCTATTTCCGGATGGGGAATGATAAGGCCGGGAAGGTTAACTATATTATCATTAAAAAATAAGATATCAATATCAATGATCCTCGCAGCATTTTTACTAGTTCTCACTCTTCCCATTTTCTCTTCAATCTTTAGAATCTTTTCCATTACTTCTTTTGCAGAAAACTTTGTTTTAATGACATGAACCTGGTTATAAAAATCCGGCTGATTAGTATTTCCCCATGCAGCCGTTTTATACATAGAAGAAGAATTTATGATCTTCCCTATTTCTTGTTCAAGAATCCATGCTGCTTTTTCAAGATTGCCCATTCTATTGCCCAGGTTGCCTCCCGTAAGAATATATACCGTATTCATGAAACTAAGTTTGCATAAGCCTTTTGTCCAAATCCAGTGGCTCAGTATTTATTATTTTAACTCGCTTATATTCTGTATGGAGTGGGTTAAGTATATAATTATACTCCCTTTCAACAATGGCAGAAGGAACCTGCATGATCAAAAATTTATTATCTTTTAAGAATTCTTCGCCAATCCATTGAGTGTATTCAATGTGTTGTTTCCAGCCAGATTTTAACTGAGAAAGTTGTATGGTCGTAATCTTGTTATCAGGAAACTCAATAAAGATAAGCTGGTAATCCGGTGGGTTTATTGTCTTATTTGCTCTTGCTAAAATTTCTAAAATGCTAAGAGAAATATTTTGTG
>JALZAJ010000523.1 GCA_030948465.1 Bacteroidota bacterium | reverse complement strand
ATTGAGCAAATTTAAATGAAAAATCCGCACGGTAATTGTAGTCCGGGGAAGATCAATTGAATGCCTGAAAAGATGATAAACCCGGGATTCGACAGGTGCGATCCTATTGTAAGAAAGATAAATCTTCCAACTGGAAAAGTTTGAAGAGTACTAATTCACCGCTTCGCCACTCCTGCTGTATGCTTTAATAAATAAAGCGCCGAGATTTTTTTGGGGAGGAATATAATCTTCAAAAGTCTCTCTTAAATCTTTTGAAGTCTTGCTGAAAGTATTTTCCAATCCTGCCCACATCTCCCGCCAATCGATGTTGTTACCATTTCTAAGCGTATTATCCAGGGCATCTATTATGGGCTTGTTTACATCTTTTGCTCCTGTTTGTTTCGTAGAAATGATATGCGCTTCGGGAGCAAACTTCAGGATCTGTTTAAGATTTTTATAACCGCCGCAAGATCCCAGCATAATTATTTTAGCATTATCAGGAAGTTGTTCAATGGTATAGGGAAGATGATAGCTGTGTCCCCTGTGAATTACAATGGTCGGTTTTATTCCCAGGCCATCGAGATAATTTATAAGATCTTTTTGCGCATCCGCATCTTTATCCGTTTCATTATCCAGCGGCAGGTTTGCATAGATCCATATTGGTTTCCCTTTGATGGATTTTATTTCGGTCCATTCCTTTTTTTGCGTTACTTGCCAGTCACTTTTTGGGAACGAAGTAAGGTAACTTCTGTAGGATTCTTTGCCATCTTTATCTCCATAAAAAAATACCTGTTCAATAATACGCCCGGAATCGTCGGACAGGTAATTATAATTTACCGTATAGACGGGAGGAATACCAATTTCTTTCGACAGGTCAATGCCGTTTTTATCATCTGCAGAGAGGAAGATCATTTTTAAAAGGTTATAGATCTTTCTTCCATGTTCATTATTTTCCTTTATACATCGTTGCTCGTTATTCGTTACGTTTATCAGCATAGACTTTTGAAGTTCAGGATCCGTAATGCTGCCATACGAGTCGGCAACATCCACTGCATCTTCGAGCGTGCCCGTTTTTTCAAGATTGGCTACAAAAGCCTGCATTAAAGTTTCCGATTTTTCCGGCATGGATTTTAAAAAAACATCCAGCTTATTATAGCCGGCGGCCATTTTAATAAACTTTTTAAAGTGATCAAAATTCACAGACATTAATAAGGAATCTCCATGCGGAACCGGTCCCATCTTTTGCATCATTCTATCAAAAGAATATTTGTAGCTGGAAGTATAAATATCGTTTTCTCCAAATACGATCATATAATAAAGATCGATAGCGCTCAATGGCTCAACTGCCCTGAACCGTACAGCAGGATTGGGGTTTTCATGGAGGTTATTTATTGGATTAATAAAATGCTGGACAGCCTTTGTCTGAAGCATATCAATCAATCCATTGGGCCCCAGCATAGCTATAGGAGTGTCTCCTTTAATAAGCCTGCCGTAATAATTTATTTCAGTATTCACGAGCAACTTGTAGTACCCAACGCTGTCATATTTTTTCACGGGTGTGCCAGCATACTTTGAAATATTCTCAATGGTTTGTTTTCCGCTGATAAGATCATCGAGGAACGGAAAATAAAATAGCGCCCTGTCCAGTGTACTTAACTGAACTACCGTTTTAATGCGGGGATCGTCAATTTTTCTTATTAGTTTTCCCTGCCTGCTGTTTGAGCTTTGAGCATAAGAATATAACTGGCTGGGGCTATTATTAAATGCATCGATCACCAGCGTGTCGGCAAAAGGTTCATTCACATACGGGCCAAGATTCGCCAAAATTCTATCAGGATTGAGTTGGCAAAATTTTCTGAATAATATTTTTTTACTTTCCGCATAACCGGGGTTATCGGAAAAAATTTCGCTGTTGATCATTCCTACTTCATAAGGAACTTGTTCTATTAGAGGCGACATGCTGTCTCCTTTAAGATTTGCCCGGAGAATATCATCAAAATTATCAACCAGTAATGGCGCAAGAGTGGGAGACAACTTATGCGCTCTCCAGTCATTTGTAAAATCTCTCACCAGGTATTCTACGTAACGCAGGTAGCGGATCTTATCGTTGTTGGTTGGAAGTTGTTTATTACTTTCAATGTCGTTCCTTATCACATTCACTTTTCTCATGATCGCGTCCGTTACCTGGAGGTTCACTTCAGCATTGGGAGACACTTTAATAATTCCATCAAGGTGGCCATCAGCCCGGTCAGCCCTCTTTTGCTCTGCTTTTATTTTATCATGAAAAACCTGCCGGTTCAGGGGAATGTTAGTAGTGTCGTCTCCGGCAAGTGAGATAAGAGGAAGTAAAAGAATATAAATGATCAGGTAAAGTACGGGTCTCATATTTTTTTCTCAATGGTAGAAGCAAAAATACTTCCAGAGGTTGCAAATTTACTTTATTGCATAGCTTATAAGAGGTTATATTGAAATAAAGTGCTGCATAGCCGGCGGGATTAACCTTTTTTTAGGATGGCCCGTTTATCGCATTTGTAATGATCTATGCAAAAAATTTGGCGGTTGATGAAAATGGTTTCTCATATTAAAAAATTGTAAACAACTCCTTACGAATTAATTTTTGCTATAGGTTTGCGCATCATGAGCCAGGAAACTAAACCACGCACCATCTTAATTGCAGACGATGAACCGGATATACTGGAAATCGTAAGTTTTAACCTAGAGGCGGAAGGCTATGAAGTAATAACGGCAAAGAATGGAAATGAAGCTATTGAAATGGCCAAAATTCATAATCCTGATTTGATCATTCTCGATGTAATGATGCCTGGCAAAACAGGTTTTGAGGTTTGCAAAATATTACGAACGTTACCTGCATTTGAAAATACGATCATTATTTTTTTAACAGCCCTTAACGATGACAGCACGGAGATCAAAGGGCTTGAAACGGGCGGTGATGATTATATTACAAAGCCTATCAGCCCCAAAGTATTAACCAGCAGGATCAATGCCTTATTCAGAAGAATTATTAAAGAATCCGGCAGCATATTGCAAATCGGAGATCTTACTATTGATCGTGAAAAGTATATTGTCACTTCCAATAACGAGGAGATCACACTTGCCCGCAAAGAGTTTGAATTACTGGCTTTACTTACTTCAAAGCCTTCAAAAGTTTTTTTAAGAAACGAGATCCTTCATAAAGTGTGGGGAACTGATGTGATCGTGGGCGATCGCACGATAGATGTACATATAAGAAAAATAAGACAAAAGCTAGGAGGGGATTGCATTACAACGGTAAAAGGCGTGGGATATAAATTCCAGATGTAGGTTTAACATTTATGTTTTCATCTTGTCATCATTACTTTTTACATTTGGAATCAATTTTTAAAAAAATCCTATGAAGTCAATTATTACCTCTGTCCTTTCCCTGTTACTTGTATTTTCCGTTTCTGCTCAAAATGATTCCTCCAACAAATTAGGCGGATTGTTCAAAAAAGCCAGCTCCGTATTTTCTAAAAATTCTTCTTCCAAAAGTGGATTATCTACTGATGAAATTGTATCTGGCCTCAAAGAAGCTTTATCGTTAGGCGCACAAAAAAGCGGGGACAAACTTTCCGTAACCGATGGTTTTTTTAAAGACGCTGCGGTAAAAATTCTATTGCCTGAAGAAGTGCAAAATGTAGAAAAGAAAATGAGAATGTTAGGCATGGGAAAGCTGGTTGATAATGCGATACTCAGTATGAACCGTGGTGCTGAAGATGCATCAAAAGCGGCTGCTCCTATTTTTCTTGCGGCTATAAAAAAAATGACCGTTAGAGATGCTCTTTCAATTTTAAGAGGCACAGATACCGCTGCCACAGCCTATTTACGAAAATCTACGACTGCAGAACTCACCGATGCCTTTAGGCCGGTAATTGAAGAATCATTAAAAAAAGTAGATGCTACCAAATACTGGAAAGATGTTTTTAATACCTACAATCGCTTTAGCTCAACTCCTGTTGATACGGATATAAATAGCTACGTTACTACCAAAGCTCTTAATGGGATATTTTATTATGTGGCCAAAGAAGAAGTCGATATCAGAAAAAATCCTGCAGACCGGGTTACCGATATTTTAAAGAAAGTTTTTGGAGGAAATTAATAATTTGAATTTGAGGTAAGGTTGTTAAAACCTTCTAATAATTCGACCTTTTCAAAAAAGGTTTTTTAAGAGATACGTTAAATCAAAACACGCTAAACAAGCCTTCCTGGGTTCCCCGTTACAAAGATTTCTTTTTAGTTGCCACAATCTTTGCCAAAAGAGATCCATCGGATAGGTCGTGGTTCTTGCTGTAAAATGCAATTGGCTTTAGTCAAAATATTATTAAAGATTAAAGGAATTCGGCTAAAGCCGCGATAACCTCTATTACTCCTTCCACGGCCTGAAGGC
>JALZAJ010000495.1 GCA_030948465.1 Bacteroidota bacterium | reverse complement strand
TACAACAAAGGAATTTTATGAAAAGATATTGAATTCAATTGGTGCGGATATAGCGGTGTTAGATGATGAGAACCGGCATTGTTTTTTAAATGAGAATGCAGTAAAAAACCCGGAAATAAGAAAGTGGATTATTGGAAAAACCAATCGCGAGTATTGCCTGCATAGAAACAGGCCTGTAGAACTTGCAGACACCCGGGAAGAGATTATACGGAAAGTAGAAGATACGGGCGAAAAAGTCGAATGGCTGGAAGAGTTGACAGATAATAGAGGAAATCTCTTACACATGCTGCGCATTATGGAGCCGTTTGAAACTAATGATCGCAGGCAATATAAGGTGGCTTACGGCATAAATATTACTGATTTAATTACCACGCAAAACAAGCTGGCGCAAAGTGAAAGTTATTTAAACTCGCTATTTAATTCCATTCCCGATCTTGTTTTAAGAATTGATGCGGATGGTAAATATATAGATATTAAGGCCGAACAAAAAGGAATGCTCGCCCTCGAAGCCGATAAACTTATTGGGAAAACCCTGCACGAGATTTTTGATAAAAAAATTGCTGATTTTCACTTAGGCTATATAAAAAAAGCATTGAAAGCCAACCACACCATAACGTACGAATACCAACTGCCGGTTTTAAATAAAGAAATAACTTTTTTTGAAGCCAGGGTTACCAAAATAAATGACATGGAAACCGTGTCAATTGTACGCGATATCACGAAAAGAAAAGAATACGAATCCCGGATCAAAGATTATACGCTGAAACTAAAAGAAAGACAAGAACATTTAACCCGGTTAATAACCGCAGCGCCCGAGGGAATTGTTGAAATTGATCCTTCAGGAAAAATCCTTTTATGGAATCCTATGTGCGAAAAAATATTTGGCTGGAAGACGGGCGAAGTAAAAGGGAAAATAATGGGTGAAATTATTTTAACTGAAAAGCGGCGTGAAGAATATACAAAAGGAATGAACGGGCTGCTTAAAGACGAAGTAAAATACCTGGATAGAACGTTAGAGTTAACCGCGATAAATAAAGCGGGAGAAGATCTTTTTATTACACTTACCATTTCAAAATTAAACGACCGGGATAAAACGGTATTTATCGCCTTTGTAAAAGATGTTTCAGAAAAGAAAAAAGCTGAAGTTGCCTTAAAAAAAAGGAAGCGGCAGCTATACGAAGCACAGCAAATTGCCAAGCTGGCGAGTTTTGAATGGGATCCAAATACTGGTCATGTTGAATGGAGCAGGACGTTTCATACCATTCTGGGCATTCCTGCAAATGAAAAATTTGAAAATTTTGACGGACTGTTAAAATATATTCACCCCGATGATCTTCAGCATTTTTATGAGGCGATCAATTACCCTGAGAATAAAGAAAATTATGGAACGCTGAATTTTAGAATATTGACTCCCGGTGGCAAGTTGAAATATATTACCGCAAAAGGCATGATCATCAACTCCCGCGCAAGTGCTTCCGCACCGGTATATGGCACGTTGCAGGATGTGAGTGAACAAAAGCTGTTCGAGCAAAAATTATTTAAAGCGGTGATTGAATCGGAAGAAAAAGAAAGGAACCGGATTGCCGCCGAACTTCATGATGGCGTATGCCAGGATCTTGCAGCGGCAAAGCTTACTTTGGGCATTGCCATAAAAACAATTGACCAGGATATTTCGCAGGCAAAAAAACTTTTGACTGATATCCATAATACATTAGGAAGCGCCCTGAACCTTACCAGTAAAGTATCGCATGAATTACTTCCGGGTAATTTAAAAGATGAAGGACTGGCACGGTCATTTGGTAACCTGGTAAAACAACTTAATGACATAGATTCTATTAAATACTCTTTAAAAATAAGTGGTACTATAAAAGAACCGGAATCGCTGATATCAGTGAATCTTTACCGTATCGCCCAGGAGTTTATTCGTAACAGCCAGAAACACTCGGGAGCTAAAAACACGAACATCTCTCTTGATTTTTTTGATCATAAATTGGTAGTCAAGCTCAAAGATGATGGTAAGGGTTTTGATTCCGATAAGGTGGACAAAAATGGAATTGGCTTTATCAATATGGCCAGGCGTGTTCAAAGCATCGGCGGTAAATACGATTTAATGTCTAAAGAAGGGGAAGGTGTAATGCTGAGCCTAACGGTGCCAATATGATTTTATTTTCTGAAAGCATTTTACCTCGCGGAAAGCTCCGCGGGATTTTTTTTTTGCACCATGATCTATTGCGTATATGGTTGGGCGTTACCGCATTTTGCCTTAGCTTCGCCGCCAATAAAAGGCCTCTGTTTATTTAATGATGCCGGGACGTTTGGCTGTTTAATTCTATTGTTGTTTTTCAGATCGAAGGACTTTTTCTTAAACCTTTTTGCAAAAATTTTAAACTTCATAGTTAAGTTATGAAGGCTATGCTTAATTTATTTGATTTTCAACAAAAGGTTGATTACAAAAATGAGCTATTATCCGGCTTAACTGTCGCTCTGGCTTTAATTCCCGAAGCCGTTGCATTTTCCCTGATCGCCGGCTTGTCTCCACTTACAGGGCTATACGCTGCATTTACCATGGGGCTGATAACCTCTATTTTCGGAGGCAGGCCTGGCATGATCTCCGGCGCAACAGGAGCTGTAGCCGTGGTGATTATAAGCCTTGTAAAGTCGCATGGCGTTGAATATATATTTGCCGCGGTCATGCTCGCAGGAATTATACAAATGGCTGCCGGTTTCTTTAAGCTGGGAAAGTTTATCCGGCTGGTGCCTCATCCGGTAATGTTTGGCTTTGTTAATGGGCTGGCGATCGTAATCTTTATGTCACAACTCAATCAATTTAAAATCGCCGATGCAAATGGTGTATTGCAATGGATGAAGGGAAACAGCCTGCTGATCATGCTTGGCTTTGTTTTTTTAACCATGTTTATTATTTGGGGATTGCCAAAACTCACAAAGAAAGTTCCTGCTTCGCTTACAGCTATTCTTGTTGTCTCTGCCTTAATCATCGGCTTCAAAATAGATACAAAAACTGTGGGTGACATTGCTTCGATACAGGGAGGCTTTCCGCCGTTTCATATTCCGGAAATTCCATTCACGTGGGAAGCATTGAAAATAATTTTTCCGTATTCGCTCATCATCGCAGGCGTGGGGCTTATTGAAAGCCTTTTAACCCTGAACCTCATTGACGAGATCACGGAAACAAGAGGCAGCGGCAATAAGAAGCCGTTGCGCAAGGCGCCGCTAATTTTATAACCGGCATGTTTTCCGGACTGGGCGGCTGCGCTATGAGCGGCCAAAGCCTGATAAACATATCTTCCGGTGCAAGAGCAAGATTGTCGGGCATTGTGGCGGCAGTGATGCTGTTAATGTTTATTATGTTCGGTTCCGGCCTTATTGAAAAAGTGCCTATGGCGGCTCTTACCGTTTAATGATAATGGTTGCTATTGGTACGTTTGAATGGGCAAGCTTTAAAATGATCGGCAAAATGCCTGCGCATGATATTATCGTAGGAATACTTGTGGTATTAATAACGGTGCTGCTTCACAACCTGGCTCTTGCCGTTCTTATTGGCGTTGTTATTTCCGCATTGGTCTTTGCCTCGGAGAATGCAAAGCGTATCCGCGCAAGAAAATATGTGGACGAAAAAGGTGTTAAACATTACGAGATTTTCGGTCCTTTATTTTTTGGTTCTGTAAGCGCTTTCAATGAAAAATTTGATGTGCTGACCGATCCAACAGAAGTTGTCATTGATTTCAGAGAGAGCCGCTTAGCCGATATGTCTGGTATCGAAGAGCTTAATAAACTTACCGGGCGCTATCATATCGCAGGAAAGGTTTTACATCTTCGCCATCTAAGCAAAGATTGCCGCCAGCTTCTTAAAAATGCTGACGATATAATAGATGTAAATATTATTGAAGATCCTTACTATATGGTGGCTACCGATAAGCGCTGAACTAATTAACCGTGAAAGAGAAAGAAATTTTTGTATAAAAATTTTTGATTTAGATAAAGTAACTACCAGGCACAAACGAAGTAAAAAAACAACGTTAGTTACTTCGATCGTTGCATCCTTAGATCAATTTCCATTTTAGCTTTTCTTTCCTGCAACAGCTAAAAAATAAAGCCGTTAGGTTGACCCTTTATTCACAGTCCTTTACTTGCGTTTCTCTTTTTTTCCTCCTCAGGTATTTTAAATGCCCAGTGTCCATTGCCTGCAATAAGAAAATAAATAAGTAAGAGCAATACAACGATCGAGAAAATCAATTCGGAATAGGGTTGCAGCATATCCCGCGAGGAGTTCACAAAGATTACTGCTCCGAGCAAAATAGGTATGTTTATCGCGGAAGCAAAGCGCGTAAATAAACCGAGGATTAAAAAAATGCCTCCAAGAATATGGGCGAAAACAACGTATTGGCCCGCTAAAATAAAAGCGAAAGAACCAAACGAGGTTCTGTTGGCCATTAAGTTAATGAGCATACTCATGTTGAAAAGAAAATCAACACCTTTGTAAACTAAAAAAATCCCTAAAGCGATACGTATAACGTCCATCCATTTGGGATGATGACTATTGCCCCACAGCTCGAGGCGGCGGAAATAATTCATATACAAGGATTTTAAGTGAAGAAAAGAACTTTTTCAAAATTAATAAATTTCCTGAATTAGCTAAATATCTAAACATTGATTTTTCGAAATTCTATACCAGGATTTAAAGCACA
>JALZAJ010000492.1 GCA_030948465.1 Bacteroidota bacterium | reverse complement strand
TTAATATGCTCTGCTTTTAAATACACTCTAAATTCCGAGCCTTGACCAGGTTCGCTTTTTAATAAAATTTTTCCTCCTGCATTAGTTACAATTTCTTTTACCAGGTATAATCCAATGCCTGAACCTTCAATGGCGTTTTCCATTCGAAAATATTTTGAAAATACAGCATCCTGTTTATCGGCAACGATGCCAATGCCATTGTCTTTTACAGAAATGATTATAAAATCTTTCTCACGTTTTGTTTTGATGAGAATGATCGGTTTGCGTTCAGGAGATTTGAATTTGATGGCATTGCTTACGAGGTTATAAATTATACTTCTTAATTTTCTCCTGGAAAAAGTTATTTCCGAAACATTCACTTCACTTTTTATAACGGCACCAGACTTAATAATATTATCATTGATGGTAAGGCGTACATCTTCCAATATATGTTCGAAGTTTACGAGTTCTTCTTCAGCTTTGTACTTGAATTCCTGCTTCCTCGTATCAGTAAGCTCATTTATGATACTTTGCATTTTCCTTATAGCACTATCTACAACTTTTAGAAGTGTTTGAAATTGCTTTGGATCTTCAGAGTGCGCATTTTTAAATAAGTCGAGTGCCAGTACTAAAGTAGTAAGCGGAGTTTTTATATCATGGGAAATAGTATCTAATAAAGTTTCATGATCGGAGATTAATTTTTCCTGCTCTCTTAAATCTTTGATGCGCATGGTAATCTCTACAAACGTTATGATAACTCCATTTGTTTTATTACTTTTTATTTCTACATACGGTATAATATTCATCTGGTACCAGCGCATGTCAGTAGTTTGAATTTCTTTTTCAAGAATTTCGTTACTATCAATTACATGTTGAATATTATCAATTATACTTGGAAAACGAAAGTTCTCTTTGACATCATCAATAGATTTTCCAATATCATTAAGAGAAAGGCTAAACTGTTTCATTGCGGGAGGTGTAAATTTCTGCAATATCAAATCAGCATCTACGAATAATTGTGGAATAATGGTATTTCTAAAATAATTCTCAAGTTCATCATTGAGCACTTCCAGTTCCACATTCAGCTCAGTAAGGGTTTCTATTTGGTTGTCTTTAGTAAGCATATTTTTATAGGATATAGGTTTTTCTTGAATGTGTTACTAACACTTTAAAGCAAGGTAACTTTATTTATCGTATTAAATATTTTGGAGCGTATTCCCAGGCCCTGCAGTAGCTGCAAGAAAGCTTCAATTGAAATATAACGATCAAACAGACTTTTGAGAGGCAAACAAAACTTCTTTCATTTTATCAACATGCCCCTGTATATTGTCTGCTTTTTCTTTATAATTTTTTGCCAATGTTGAAAATCCTCTTTTAGTATGATCGTTTTCCATTTTCATAAGCAAGGTTTTTCGTTCTTCCATAATGCGCAGTGCCGTCCATAAAGTAGATTCAAATATTTCTGCCTGCTTAACCACAAGGTCTCTTTCTGAATAAGAGTGGCCTATATGACAGCGATACCGGTCCATCTTCCCTTGTTCTTCTCCCCCATTATTTATATGCCATAAGCCCCCACCACAATCAGGGCAGGCATAAATACTTTTCTCACCCAATTGCTTAACGCTATCATAATCAACAACCACTCTTTCTGCTATTTGTGATTCGATTATAACATCATCCGGGGCAGGTTTTTCTTCGGGAGTTGTTTGTGTTATTCCTGCTATTACTTCACCCATATCAGCAAGAGGAATACAATAATCCACTTCCATATTATTAAGTACAGAGAGCGGCATATCAGGATATTCAGCCTCATTGGGGTCCTGAACAATACAGGTTCCCCCACTTCTTTTAATGGCCAGCATGCCGGTAGTTCCATCGTCCAGCAAACCAGTTAATACGACACCGATTGCTCTTGTGCTATAGGCTGCAGCGGCCGATCGAAACAATACATCTATGGATGGCCGCCACCGGTTTTCCTCAGGACCCCGCCCAAGAATAATGCTGCCTTTTTTTACCAGTAAATGAAGATTGGGGGAAGCTATATATATATGATCTTTTTGTATTGATGCGCCTTCTGTAGCTATTTCACATTGCAATGAAGTAAGCGGCTGCAGGCGAAGCATTAAAAAATTACTGATGCTGGTCCTTGATAAATGCATAACAATAAAAACCGCAGCGTCCGTGCCGGTTTTTAATTGTCCGACAAATTCTGATAATGCAGCCAAACCCCCGGCTGAAGTGCCAACTGCAATTACAAATTTCGGTTTACTCATGTTTTAGTAATAATTTAATGACAAATTCTAACTTGTCTTATAGCCCCAGATGGTTGGTTCGCGCTATAATAGACTAACTCAATTTATTGCAAAGCCATGTCAATATCGAATGTGTGTTTAACTTATATATACTGCTAAGTTGATTTGTAGTTTAAGTACTTAGTATCAAATTTATTAAAAACATTTTCAATAATAAAGAACCTATTGGTGAGTCATACTTAAAGCAGTACATCGTAAATAGAAATTGCCTCTTCAAGTTTTTATTGCGGTATGATTGTCGAAGTTTCCTAATCTTTAACTATACATATCAGCTAAAAATATTTTTGGAAAGTCCGTAACCTTATTCAGCGACAACGATTTGAAATGTATTTTACTGAAATATCTTTTTCAGATCTGGTGAACAACAAATTGTGTTGAAATTTGGCCATGTCTTCTTACACAACAGTTTTATCATAGATGGCAATATAATAAGCAGGAGATGTAGTGTAATTAAAAATACTTATAGGAGCACCTTTTGCAAAAACGAACTTTTATTACGACTTCATTAGGCCCACTGGTCCAAAGATGAATTACATTCACTGGGTAGCTGCTGCCCTAATATTGCAATTGGCCAGGCATCGCCTTTGCTTACCAATACTTCTCCGGAAAAATGTTACTTCACATCAGATCAAAAAATTTAATCTATTTTTCGTATTGGCTTTACCGGTACAAGAGGTAAGATCTGCTCCCATCACAACCAAAGCGATGCGATAGTAAATAATAATGCTGTTGTCATTACTAAGGCGCCCAACTTAAGAAAACTCCAGGCGCTTACAGTTATTCCTTCACGTCGCAAAGCCACAAGCCACAGTATAGTTGCAAGAGACCCTGTTATGGAAAGGTTTGGGCCAAGATCAACTCCAACAAGGATTGAGCTTTTTACTATTTCCGGCACACGGCCGGCTTGCACAATATTGCCTGCAATAAGCCCCGCCGGAAGATTATTCATCAAATTACTGACAAAGGCAATGATGAAGCTACTGCTCCATACTGTACCGGTAACTGATCTTTCAAGGCTTTGATGAAGTAAAGTTGTGAGCATTTGAATAAGCCCTGTTTTATTGAGAGCCTCCACAATTACAAACAAGCCCGCAACGAGTGAAAGCACAGACCATGATACATCTTTTATAATGATCCAGGGATTTTTCTTTGCCCTTATAATTACAATAGCAGAAGTTAGTATGCCTGTAATAGCTGTAGGCAACCCAAGCTGCACATCCAATGCAGAAGAAGTTAGTAAAATAATTGCGGTTGCTACAATTCCCCATAAAGCAGTTTTGCCTCCCTGCGAAAGCACCGGTATAGGAATGTTTGTTTCAACTTCCTGTTTCAATAAATTTCGTTGGGTAAAGTATAACATTGTATAAGTTACAATAATGGCGATTATAGAAGGAACAATGTATTGTGGTAACCATTGAAGCAAGGGCGGCATGTTATTTCCATAGATCACGAGATTGGCAGGGTTTGAAATAGGCAGCACAAAAGAAGCGGCATTTGCAATAAATGCGCAGATCAATAAATAAGGAAGCGGGTTCTTTACTTTGGCCGCCTTTGTAGCTGCGGCTACGGCTGGCGTTAGTACAACGGCTGTTGCATCATTCGATAAAAAGGTGGTTACTACAATACCCACCAAATAGATCAAAAGAAAAAGCTTGTTGGAAGAACCTTTCGACATTTTTGTTGCATAAGCAGCAAGCCAGTCAAACAGTTTTTCTTCTCTTGCAGTTTCGGCAAGCAACATCATACCGGCTAAAAATAAATACACATCTAATCCTTTACCAACACCTTTTAATCCATCTGAAGGTGATATTAATTTTAATATTATTAAAATAATTGCACCACTTATTGCCCATACGGCTTCAGGTATTTTAAAAGGACGAAT
>JALZAJ010000487.1 GCA_030948465.1 Bacteroidota bacterium | reverse complement strand
ACAACATGGTTATTCGTGGCTACGTAGCCGTTAGGGCTTACAATAACACCGGAGCCAGAAGCTACCTGCTGAGCTTCCCCGCCATTGTCATTAGAAGACATACCACCAAAAATATCAATTTGGTTGCCGCCTCTTTTAAGCACCTTGATATGCACAACAGCCGGTGAAGCTTTGGCGGCGGCATTCTCAAAATCAGTCATCGGCGTAGCGGCATCGCTTCCCGAAAATTTGGCTGTTTTAAAAACAGAAGAAGAACCAGGAATGTCAGCGGCCAGCAAATCCTGGTGAGTATACTTTCCATATACCCATGCACCACCGGTGAAAGAAGCTGCGCTAATAAGAAAGACAGCTATGAATTTTTTAAATGTCATGTCTTTATTTTTAATTAATTATTGATAAGCAAATATGAAAACGGGATATGTAGCAATTCTGAGGAAAATTGTAAAGAGCCTGTTAAACAATTGTGGGGATTAAATTGCTCTTTAATAAAAGGAATTTGATATAAGCTTATTAAATAAGTTATACCATATGTAGCATACAAATTGTAAGAAAAATATTATACAATTTAGTCCCAAACAAAAGAGGTTATGAGCAAATTTAGTGTGAAAGGATTTTGGCACATATTGCAGGATGTGGGATCGGGCTTTTCAAAGCATCATGTGCTAAAGCTTAGCGCATCGCTTGCATATTATACTATTTTTGGCATCGGCCCAATGATGCTCGTGATCATTTTTTTTGCCAACTTATTCTGGGGACGTGAAGCCATAAATGGAACAATTTATCATCAGCTAAGCGGTTTGGTAGGAGAGCAGACGGCGCTGCAAATACAGGACATAATAAAGAATGCTTCAGTAAGCGGCAATAATTTTGCCGCAATATTTGGCTTTGTATTGCTCATCGTTGCAGCTACAAGCATTTTTAGCGAAATGCAGAGTTCTCTCAATATAATATGGAACTTAAAAGTAAAAAAAGGAAATACTTGGCTTCGAATGTTAAAAAACAGGCTACTGTCATTTTCAATAACGGCAAGTCTTGGCTTTCTGCTATTAGTATCTCTTTTTATAAGTAGCCTGCTCGATGGCCTTATGGGCAAGCTCCAGGAGATATTCCCGCAAGTAGGTTTCGTAATCATTTATATTGCCAATTTACTCTTTACCTTATTTGTGGTCGCATTATTATTTGCCATTATTTACAGGGTGTTGCCAGATGCAATCATTGGTTGGGAGGACGTAACTGCCGGGGCTCTATTCACAGCGGTCCTGTTCATGATTGGAAAGTTCGGCATCTCCATTTATATAGGCCACAGCAGTATGGGCAGTGCTTACGGTTCGGCGGGATCGTTAGTTATACTACTGCTTTGGATTTACTATTCTTCTGTCATTTTGTATTTGGGCGCAGAGTTCACAAAAGCGTATGCGTTAAAGTATGGTTCAGTAATAAAGCCTGATAAATATGCTGTAACTATACAAAGAGTGGAAGTAGAAAGCGGTGAAAACAGCGTACAGGAAAATGAAAAACATTCAGGGGAAACAGAAGAAAAAATAAAAAAAGTAAATGAGGATAAAAAAAAGAAGGGAATAAATTAATATTTCCATTTATTAAACAAGTATCATTTAAGATAAAAGAATAGTGCACGCGAAAAAAAATATTCTATAAAACAATGAGAGTATTACCGGACTCTCAACAAATTAATTTTCTGCATCTTTTTGCTTTTGGTATTAGCCTCAATTGCTATAATGGCTATTTTCCAAAGATAAAAAAGCCTCCACTCTGGAAGGCTTAAAAAAATTCTTAACTGATAAATTAATTAAAATTTACCGGCAATGTATTCTACGAGTTTATCGTCAGGCATTTTAGTAGAAGTAGACTCTTCTGTTTTGGCATTTTTAAATTCGGCAGTTTCTGCCAGGTAATTAATAAATTGTTCCTGTGCAGTGCCGGTGCCGGTTACATGGACGTGCGTTGCATTGGTCAAATGTGAAGCGATATCTTTTAAAAATTTTGCCATTATATCTTGCTCCTGGTTGTTGGCGTTTCTTTCGGCAGTTGCCGTTAATGCATCAGCTTCTACATGAGCAAGTACAATAAAATTTTCATCTCCCGGATTTTCGCTTCCTATTACTGTCGCATGGTGAGTATCCATCCAAACGCCATATTTTTTCTGATTGTTCATTGTCCCTGATTTAATGTATTGTTTTCAACCCAATAACCATACCGCAAGCTGAAGACAAGGAAAGCAACAAGAGTGAAGAGCGTTGGCTATCAGAGATGAACGATGAAATTGGGAAATTAATTTAGTAAAGATTGATTTTTCCTGAAGATGCTTTGTGACACACCGAACCACAGCATCGATAATTTTTGATGCAAATTTAGTTTGGTATTTTTAACCATAATTTATTTAAAATTAAAATAGTAAAGTGTCTCACCTTGCCGAACGGAAAGAAAAAAATTGCCTTAACTGTGGAACGACTGTTATAGGAAAATATTGTCATAAGTGCGGACAGGAAAATGTTGAGCCAAAGGAATCTGTTTGGCATTTACTCTCTCATTTTTTTAATGATATTACTCATTTTGACGGAAAGTTTTTTACTTCAATGAAGGATTTGATTTTGAAGCCGGGTTTTTTATCAAAAGAATATATGATGGGAAAAAGGATGAGTTATTTAAATCCTGTACGCATGTATTTATTTACTTCGTTCATTTTTTTTCTGATATTTTTTTCTCTTTATAAAATTGACAAAGAATCAACACTTATAACAATTAATAAAAAGAATATAGAAAAGATTGATTCCGTAGATCTCAGGGAATTATCTGCTCAAATAAATAACGGAAAGCCATTAACTAAGGAGGAGCTAAAACAAAAAATTGACTCTACAGGGATAAAATTTGGAAATGAAAATTATAAATCCCGGGAAGAATATGATACGTTGCTTCATGCCGGCGTAAAAAAGGACAACTGGCTTAAAAGAAAGTTTGTTTACAAAACCATTGAGCTTAATAAAAAATACCATGGCAATACGCGGTTGGCAATAATTAACCTTATGAATAAAATTCAACATTCTATTCCTCAAATGTTATTTGTATTGCTTCCTGTGTTTGCCTTAATTCTACAACTTTTATATATACGCCATAAAGATTTTTACTATACCAACCATGCCATATTCACCATTCATTTTTACATATTTGTTTTTATAGCAATGCTGTTGATTTTTGGAATTGCTGAATTAGCTTCTGCACCAGGAATGAGTTGGCTGCAATACATTGCAGATGCTTTGATTTTGCTGATATTTTTTTATCTATATAAGGCGATGAGAAATTTTTATAAGCAAAAGAGGATGAAAACTATAATTAAATATCTTTTATTGCTGATTACCTTTCTTTTCACAGGAATCTTTTTTATAATAATTTTTTCCTTGATCTCAATTTTTAAAATATAAAAATTTTGTACACGAACAGAAATAACACAATCCTATGAGACATGAACGAGAGCTCCTAATACATCATAGATAAGGGGTATTATTATTTAAGAGCGGTTACTGTTAAACTCTTTACGCCTATAAAAATCAGCAGCATCCTGTTCAGCAAATTGATCTGATGTGGCAGGCACATAATTTCTGTAAACAATCAATTCATATTCGCGATCAATTCCATTGGCTTTATCGTAGCGGCTCGTTTTCGCAAAAGTATCTGCGCTTACCTGGGTTAGAGTAAGCGATCTTTTTATCTTCATCGAGATCAACCATGCCAATAGGTATAATCAAATGGCTTTCGCCGTCTTTATTTAAAAATTCGTGCACTCCATCAGAAGCCGGACTGGCGTAGGTTTCGTGGCCTTCTTCTATTATTGATTTGTCAACTTCCACATCAAGGTATACTACTCTTTCCGCAGTTTTGTTCACGAGTAATCCATCTACTTTTCCAACGAGCCGGCCGTTAGCATCCTGCACTTCCCAATCTCTTACATCAGGGTAATCGTCTGCTACTTTATAACCTGACAATTCATGTAAGTAATAAAGATTTTTATTTTTATCTGCCATTGTTTATTTTTTTAAACGAGTGAATTAATTCATTTTTTTGAGAAGGTCAGCCGCATCGCTAAAGAAAGTTTTAACTG
>JALZAJ010000486.1 GCA_030948465.1 Bacteroidota bacterium | reverse complement strand
TCCGGGAGAATGTTCAGCAAGAAAGCAAGATACAAACAAAGGATAGCCAACGGGAGAAAATTGATACACCTGTTAGCGATAAAATTAATTCACTGAAAATTAATGACAGTTTATTTACAACGGTTTTGGCAAAGAGATTACCGGATAGCTTAGTCTTATTTGCTAAATCACTTATTGGCACTCCTTATAAATATGCATCTTCTAACCCCGCTGAAGGATTTGACTGCTCAGGTTTTATAACGTATGTTTTTAATCATTACCACATCCAGGTTCCCCGCTCTTCAAAAGATTTTGAAAATAAAGGAACTGAAATTCCAATCGGGAACAGTAAAAGAGGAGATCTTATTTTATTTACCGGAACCGATAGTACTAAACGTATGATCGGGCACATGGGAATTGTTGTTTCTAATAATAACGATACGCTTAAATTCATTCATGCCACTTCGGGTAAAGCGTATGGTGTTGTTATTACAGAATTTAATAAATACTACCAGGGAAGATTTGTAAAAACGATCAGGATTTTTAATCAATAATCAATTTCCTTTAAAGACAGGTTTTCGTTTTTCAATAAAAGCAATTGTACCTTCTTTTTTATCACCCGAGGCAAACACTTCACCGAATAATTTTATTTCTTCTTCGAATCCATTTTTATCGTGCAGGTAATAGGAGTTTACCGCTGCGATTACTTTGGAGACCGCCAATGGAGATTTGGTAAGAATAGTTTGAAGCACTTCTTTTGTCTTTACCAGGAGATTATCCTGGCTTGTAATATCATTTACTAATCCCAGGCTTTTTGCTTCATTGGCATCTATGATATTGCCAGTCATCATTAATTCCATTGCCTTTCCTTTACCAACTAACATGGTTAAACGCTGTGTGCCGCCATAGCCCGGTATCAGCCCAAGGTTAACTTCGGGCTGGCCAAATTTTGCGTTTTCACTGGCCAGCCTGAAATGGCAAGCCATAGCAAGTTCACAACCTCCGCCCAATGCAAAACCATTTACTGCTGCAACAATTGGTTTAGGAGCATTCTCAATCCTTGAAAAAATATCCTGGCCTCTGCGTGCAAGCGTAGCTCCCTCCTCATCGCTTACTTCTCTGAATTCTGATATGTCCGCACCGGCAACAAAAGCTTTTACGCCCTGTCCCGTAATGATCGCCGCTTTTATATTGGTATCATCATACACCTGTTGTACAGCAGCATCAAGTTCTTGAAAAACTGTTTTATTTAAAGCATTTAATTTATCAGGACGATTGATAGTGATCGTTAAAATTTCATTTTCTAAGCTAGTGGAAATTGTAGTGTACATGTCTTATAAGTTTAGGGTATTTGCATTTTATTTATTGGTAATTATTTAGTGATTCATTTAGAGGATCATTAAAAGCTCCTGTTTTCTTTCACCCAATTTTTTATATAGCTTACGATATCAGCAGTATTCGTGCCGGGAGAAAATAATTTTCCGACTCCCATTTCATTTAATATTTTCATATCATCATCCGGAATAATTCCACCACCGGTCAGCAACACGTCTGTCATATTATTTTTCTTAAGCAATTCTAATATTTTCGGAAAAACGGTATTATGTGCACCCGATAAAATGCTAATGCCAATTGCATCGACATCTTCCTGTAATGCAGTGTTCACAACCATTTCAGGTGTTTGCCTTAAGCCTGTATAAATTACTTCCATCCCGGCATCCCTAAGTGAAGTGGCAATGACCTTTGCGCCGCGATCATGTCCGTCAAGCCCTACTTTGGCAACAAGCACTCTTACCGGCCTTTGTTTAAAAGTATCGGCAGGTTCGTTTTTTGCATCTTTCATATTGAATAAAGTTAATCACCTTTGGGTTTTGAAAAATAAAGGGAACAACCGTTATCTCATCTCATTCCCAAATCCATGTAGAATAATATCAGGAATTCGCAGTTGTATTTTCAGAAAGTAATGAAAGAGTATGATGAATTCTTTTTAACGTTTCTTCTTTGCCCAGCAGTGCCGCAATCTCAAAAACTCCCGGCCCATATTTTGCACCTACCAGCATTATTCTAAATGGTAGCATTAATTCGCCTGGCTTCATACGATTCACTGCTGCTATCTCTTTAAAAGAATGTTCAAGATCCGGAGCATTCCAGGAATTGGATAGTGTATACGTGCGTGTTAGTTCGCCGAAGAACAGGTTTTTAACATCATTCCATTTGGGTAAAATTGATGCGATATCAATCACTTCAGGCATCTCATAAAAGAAATGTGCCTGGTGCCAGAAATCGGTCAGCAGTATGCAGCGGTCTTTTACCAGATCAATAATTTTTTTAAATTTATTTTCATCATTAATCGCAATATTGTTTTCTTCAAATATTTTTTTTACTTCAGGACTCAATCGATCACTATCCAGTTTTTTTATCCATTCATGATTGAACCATTTCGCTTTTTCATAATCAAATTTTGCTCCGCTGGAATGCACTCTTTCTATGGAGAAATTTTCAATCAACTCTTCCATTGAAAAAATTTCCTGTTCTGTTCCCGCATTCCATCCCAACACCGACAGCATATTGATAAATGCTTCAGGTAAAAAACCAAGCTCTTTAAACCCCTTCATCACATCCTGTGATGAAGCATCTTTCCACCCCAAAGCAAATACAGGAAAGCCAAGACGTTCTCCATCTCTTTTACTTAATTTTCCGTTGCCATCAGGTTTAAGAATCAAAGGGAAATGCGCCCATTTTGGCATATCTGCTTCCCACCCGAGGTATTTCCAGAGCAGCACATGAACCGGTGCGCTTGGCAGCCACTCTTCTCCACGAAACGCATGTGTTATCTTCATTAAATAATCATCCACAACTACTGCCAGGTGATAAGTGGGCATTCCATCTGCTTTTAATAAAACTTTGTCATCCATTGAATTTGTGTCTATATGCATATCACCACGTATCATATCTTTAAAGGAAACAAATTCATCGCGGTTAATTTTTATACGAATTACAGAAGGAAAATTTATTTCCAGTAATTTTTTAGTTTCTTCGCCTGGCAGCGAAAGCGAATTACGCATGTTAAGCCTCACCTGGTAATCATATTGAAGATTGTTTTTCCCTTCAGCTTTTAATTTTTCCCTTAGCGCTTCAATCTCTTCAGGAGTATCGAAAGCATAATACGCATGCCCTTTCCTCACTAACTCCTCAGCATATTCTTTATAAAAATTTTTACGTTCGCTTTGCCGGTATGGTGCATATTCGCCTTCTTTGTGAGGTCCTTCATCAGGCAATATACCACACCATGTGAGAGAATCAATTATGTATTGTTCCGCGCCCTCAACATAACGCGTTTGATCAGTATCTTCAATTCTTAAAACAAAGTCTCCGTTGT
>JALZAJ010000484.1 GCA_030948465.1 Bacteroidota bacterium | reverse complement strand
GTTGCTTTTACAAAATATTTTCTGAAGCCCATAGATGCGTTTATAACCATGAGTGAAAAAGTTTTGGCTGACCTTAAAGAATTTGCAAAAGGAAAACCTTCGAAATTTGTGCCGCATCCGCTCTATGATAATTTTGGAAAAAAAATTACAAAAAAGGAAGCACGCGATGCGCTTAAATTAAACATGGACGATCAGATTATTTTATTCTTTGGCTTTATTAGAAAATACAAAGGGCTCGATATTCTGCTGGAGGCAATGAAATTTTTAAAGCAGCATTCAGCGACACAAAAAATCAAGCTTCTTATCGCCGCTGAATTTTATGAAGATGAAAAAAATTATAGAAAATTATTAGATGATCCTGCCATAAAAGATAACCTTATTATTCATACTGAATTCATACCAGACAGCCAGGTAAAATATTATTTATGTGCGGCGGATTGTGTCGTACAGCCCTATAGAAATGCGACTCAAAGTGGTGTTACTCCCCTAGCCTATCATTTTGAAATACCAATGGTCGTGACCAATGTTGGCGGCTTACCTTCATTGGTTCCGGATAAAAAAGTGGGACTAATTGCAGAACCGACACCCGAAAATATCGCGGAAAAGATTACCGGGTATTTTGCATTAGGAGAAGAATATTTTTTACCCGGATTGCGTGAAGAAAAAAAGAAATATAGTTGGGCTGTAATGGTGGAAGCAATTTTGAAACTTACGTAATAATATTATTCTACGTACATTTGTTAAAACCATGCAATGAAAACTAAACTTACTTTAAATATAGAAGATAATGTGATAGAAGAAATTAAAACCTTATCTAAAAAAAGAAAGCAAAGCGTGTCATCAATAGTAGAGCAGTATTTAAGAGATTTAACCGGGAAAACAAATAAAAGAAAATCCACTTCCGCTGAAACATTTACGGAACGTTTCAGAAGAGCTTTTCCTTCTAAAGAAATAAAAGATAACTACGATTACAAGGACGAACGGCACAAATATTTAGACAAAAAATATGGCAGGAAATAAACTATTTCTCGACACAAATATTGTTCTTGATTTTTTAATGTCCCGAAAGGGAGAGCTCAATGAGATTGAGCAAATATTTAATTTAACTCATAAAGGATTATTAGATTGCTTTATTTCAGAAAGTGTGGTCTGCAATAGCTTGTACATTCTGGAAAAAGAAAAAAGAGATACTCTTAAAATGTTACGAGATGTTTGTACGATCCTAAAAATACTTCCTTTCCATAGTAACATTTTACATGCATCTATCGAAGCCTTTAAAGATTTGGAAGACGGGCTTCTATTTTTTCTTGCCCAGGATCATAAAATGGATTTCTTTATTACAAGAAATATAAAAGATTTCAAAAATGCTCCATTAAGTTTGCCAGTGTTTACTCCAAAACAATTTATTAAACATTTACATCCTAATGATCTACCGCAGTAAAGCTCCGCTTCGTATAGGCCTTGCCGGCGGAGGCACCGATGTAAGCCCTTACAGCGATAAATTCGGCGGTGCAATTTTAAATGCCACCGTCTCACTTTTTGCCTATGCAAATATTGAACCTATAGAAGAGGACGGAATCATTGTAGAAGCGCTGGACAGAAAAGAAGAACAGCGATTTGAGTGGGCTCCGTCGTTACTAATCGACGGAAAGCTTGATCTCTTGAAAGGAGTTTATAATCGCATTCACAAAGATTTTGGCATACCACTTACCGGCTTTCGATTGTCAACATTTGTAGATGCACCGGCGGGCTCCGGCCTTGGAACATCCTCAACATTAGTCGTGGCAATTATTGGTGCATTTGTTGAGTGGTTAAAGCTTCCATTAGGTGATTATGATATTGCCCACTATGCCTATCAGATTGAGAGAGAAGATTTGCAACTAACCGGTGGAAAACAGGATCAGTATGCAGCCATGTTTGGAGGTGTAAATTTTATGGAGTTTTACGAAGATGATAAAGTGATTGTAAATCCATTGCGCATTAAATCGCAATATCTTCATGAATTGGAAAATAATCTCGTTTTATATTTTACTGATACAAGTCGGGAAAGTGCCTCCATTATCAATGAGCAGGTGAAGAACGTGAATGAAAAAAATGAAAAAAGTATTGAGGCCATGCATCAATTAAAAGAACAGGCACGCATGATGAAAGAAGCTTTGCTGAAAGGAAGGCTCAATGAGTTTGGAGAAATTCTCGATTTTGGATTTCAGCAAAAAAGAAAAATGGCGCATAATATAAGTAATAGCCACATTGAAAAAATATATGAAGCGGCAAAAAAAGCAGGTGCCACCGGAGGCAAAATAAGCGGCGCAGGAGGAGGTGGCTTTATGATATTTTATTGCCCTGGCAACACGCATCATGCAGTGATCGATGCATTAAATAAATTTGGCGGAGAAGTAAAAAATTATACGTTCACCAAACATGGATTGCAAACGTGGTGTGCGTAAAGTCGTTTTTTTTTATTTCAATTTCGATGATGATTTGCAATAACCCACACATCTTTTTTGGGGGGACAGGTGTTGCATTTTCAGTGCTATCAACAAACTTTTTCTTAAATTTGTTTATAAAATTTTTAGATGGCTATAATAATTAAGACGCCCATAAAAAGGGCAATCGCGGCATTAAATGAAATTAAAAAACACGCTTCTCCCGGCAGAAAAGCAAAACAAGCAACGGAAGATTTGTTTGGAATATGGGAAGGCAGAAATATCTCAATTAAAAAAATTCGCACTAAAAACACGGTGAATAAATGGTCTTAATAGATGCGGATGTTATGATAGAATTGATGCGTAAAAATTATTCCGCAAAATCATTTTTGGTAAATGAGGTTGGAAACGAAAATATTATTTTATCCTGCATCACAGTTGCTGAAATACTACAGGGAGCAAATAACAAAGAAAACCTGCATCAAATAAATAAACTCCTGAACCAGTACATAGTAATTCCAATAGATTACCAGGTTTCAGGGATTTTTAGCACACTTTTTCAAAAATATGTATTGAGCCATGGCACAGGAATTTCAGACACGTTAATCGCCGCAACTGCTCTCCACTTAAATTTACCTCTACTTTCAATAAATCGAAAACATTTTAAGCACATACCCAATTTAAAACTGGTTGACCATGATATTACGCCTTTAAAAGGGAAATCATTTTTACCTTAAACAGAAATTTTCGCTTTCGGGAAATTTTCCTCGCAATGGCTGATCAATAAATGAACCAGGCTTTTTAATAAAAGATTACAATGGATAAAATTAAAAATATCATTCAGTCATCGATAGATGTAAAAACAAAAATACTGGATGATGAAAAGATTATACAAACAGTAATGGATTGTGTGAATGTTATTGTGAATGCATTTGAAAAAGGCAATAAAGTTTTATTTTGCGGGAATGGCGGAAGCGCCTCAGATGCGCAACATTTAGCAGCAGAATTCAGCGGGAGATTTTATACTGACAGAGATGCATTGCCGGCCGAAGCATTGCATTGCAATACCTCTTACATAACTGCTGTTGCTAACGATTATAGCTACGATGTCATTTATTCAAGACTTATAAAAGGTATAGGAAATCCCGGCGATGTGCTGGTAGGTTTAAGCACATCTGGTAACAGCAAAAACATGGTGAATGCATTCGAAACAGCAAAAGAAAAACAAATGATTACCATTGCTTTTACAGGATCTACAGGGGGTAAATTAAAAAAGCATAGCGATCATCTTATCAATATTCCTTCCGACGATACGCCGCGAATACAGGAAAGCCATATTACACTCGGTCATATTATTTGCCAGATGGTGGAAGAAATTTATTTTGAAGAAACAAATGATTAAAGAAGCGATCATTCTTGCAGGCGGCCTTGGCACCCGGATTCGGTCGGTAGTCGCTGATCAGCCGAAATGTATGGCGCCTGTAAATGGAAAGCCCTTTCTTTTTTACCTGATTAATTTTTTGCAACAAAGCGGAATTAAAAAATTTATTTTTAGTGTTGGATACATGCATGAAGCAATCGAAGCGTATTTGCAAAAAGAATATTTCAATTTAGATTATGGCCTTTCGCTCGAAAGCGAACCATTAGGCACGGGAGGCGCAATAAGACTGGCCTGCAAACAAACTTCACATGAAAACGTCGTTGTATGCAATGGTGATACTCTTTATAAAATTGATCTGCAGCAACTAACTGACTTTCATATAAAAAATAAAGCAGATTGCAGTTTGACTTTAAAGCCAATGAAAAACTTTGACCGGTATGGAGTCGTTGATGTAAATAATGATGGTGCTATTCTTTCATTTAAAGAGAAACGATTTTATTCGTCTGGTTTAATAAATGGAGGTGTGTACGCTTTACATGTTGAGAACTTTTTGAGTCAGGAACTCCCTGAGAAATTTTCGTTTGAAAAAGATTACCTGGAAAAAAATGTAAACAAGAGCGGCGATGAATCAGCAAAATTATTTGCTCTTGTACAGGACGCGTATTTCATAGACATCGGAATACCGGAAGATTATGAAAGAGCAAGAATTGAATTGAAAATTGAAAATTGAAAATTGAAAATTGAAAAATTAAGAATTGATTGATTTAAAAAAAATAGATAATACCTGGACACTTTTTCTTGACAGGGATGGTGTGATCAATGATGAAAAGCATGAGGACTATATTCATAAGTGGGAGGAATTTAAATTTTATGATGGAGTGAAAGAAGCCCTCAGGATTTTTAATAAAAAATTTGGGA
>JALZAJ010000482.1 GCA_030948465.1 Bacteroidota bacterium | reverse complement strand
GTTCCAATGTAATAACGCCTTGCCTGTCTGTCCCCAATCCATTATCATATTGGCGAACGGGATCACTGCCTAACATTCTGAAAATGGGAACAGGCGTTTGATTCTTTTCATGTTGCGCAGGCATGTAAGAATTTATTTTACTCGGATAATATGCCTGGTTCCAATAGCCGCCCCACAGCGTATAGCCGTCGGTGCCGTATTGATCTTTACAATTGCACGATGCAACAATCTTATACTTTTTATACAAATAATTTAAAGTGTGTGCATCAATAAACCATGAACCGACGGACTTTGGATAGTAGCCAAATATCTTTTTAAAATCATCCATATATACATCAACTAATTTTTCACGTTCTTCCGGAGAATAACCCGTGGAAAAACCCACGTCCGCATACCAGTCCCATGGATAACGGCCGCGCCATTTTATTCCGGACTTCTCAACCAGCGGCTGTGGAATCTCCCACCAGGCACCAATTTCGAAAGAATCGCGGGATAGATTCTTTAACAAGTTTTGATAGCGTGAGTCAAGCAAGGCATCGTATTGCAATAAAAAAGTGCCACCCAATTTGTATTTTTTCATGATGTCGACTTGCTTCACAACAGTTTCATACAGCACCTGTTCAGTAACTGCACTATCCCGTGGCTCAAGCAGGCGAATAAAATTTACGATGTTGATAATTTTAGGATGCTCCTTTTCTTTTTTTGTTCCACGTTCAAGTCCTCCGTATTTGCTAAATGAGCACAGCGAACACAGCCCCACTATTATTAAAACATAAACAGCTTTATTCTTTATATTGTATAACAGTTTCATTCTTTGGGACCTTTTTAAGATAAATCAATTTAGAATTTTTTGCCGGTACGAAGGTTCATTTATTCTTATTTAATTTTTCAACTGAATAAAAAGTACCTCTCCAATAAATTCCTCCCTGATACAATGTAGTAATTCCCGAGTCCTGGCGATCATCGCTTTAAAAAAAATCTGGTATCGGTACAATTATTCTTTAAAAAACCAGTTATTATATTATCGGTTCTTTTACAAATATTTTTTTATCAATCCAAATATCGTATGACACCGGTTTTCATAATCGTTCTTCTTTTCATAATCGTTGCATTTATTTTTCGCTCTATCGATTTTTTTACCACAAGCAGCCGAAAGAAAAAAGAAAATCTTTGCATGTATCTAAGCCGCGAAGGCGCTGCCGGTAATCTTATTTTTTGCAGCCAGGAAATTCTTCAAAATAAAATAATTGGCATTGATGGAATACACCGGAAAATTATGATCCTGGAAAAAAGTAAGCATTCTTATAATTGCACGGTGATCTCCCTCGACGAAGTTCAACACTGCGGTTTAATAAAAAGCTGCGGCGCATTGAATGCTGGTAACATTAAAAGATTTGACGCCGAAAAAAACCTGAGCGCAATTGAACTTCAATTCGAATTTAAAAATCATGCTCAACCTGCTTCTATCAGGTTTTATGATAGCCTGGTCAATTCAAAAAAGGAACTCGAATTATTAAGAACCAAGGCAGAATTCTGGAGCGTGATGTTTTCAAAAATGCTGACCAGCCAGGTAAGAGTTCGCGCTTAAGAACCTGCCACAATAAAGAGCCTATTCCTTCCCGCTGATTTATCAGGTACCACTCAATATTTTGTAGCTTTCCACTTCTTTATATGGAAACACAAAAATTTGATGTGATCATTGTGGGAGCCGGTCCCGCCGGTTGTGCTGCGGCTCACATGCTTTCCGGAAATGGTTTAAGAATAGCGTTACTTGATAAAGATATTTTTCCACGTGATAAAATTTGCGGAGATGCCTTCGGCGCTGATGTCACAAAACAATTTCATATACTGGGCAAAGAGCTTACGGATAAACTGGAACAATTTACAAATAAAGTTCCTTCTAATGGTGTTCGTTTTTTTACACCGGATAATAAATTAATGGACATTGAATTTACCGTGCCGAATAACAAATTTGGCGGTGGCTTCATATCCAGGCGTTTGGATTTTGATAACTTCTTTTTTTCACAAACTATTAAATTACCTGATGTAGAAATTTTTCAGGATCACCAGGTATTGTCGGTCGTTACTGCTCACGATAAAATTTTATTAAACACCGGTGCGTCAACTTTTGAGGCTAAAATTGCTCTCGGCGCAGACGGCGCTCATTCCATCCTGAACAAAAGACTCACAAAAAATAAAGTAGAGAAAAAACATTATTGCGGAGGCGTAAGACAATACTATTCCAATGTACACGGCTTTCATGCCGCAAACCACATCGAGCTGCACTTTTATAAAGATATTCTTCCGGGATATCTATGGGTCTTTCCACTGCCGGGCAACAAGGCAAATGTAGGATTGGGAATGCTTTCCAGCGAGATAAGTAAAAAGAAAATTAATCTCAAAATACAGTTAGAAGAAATAATTACAAAGCACCCGAATCTTAAAGACCGCTTTAAAGATGCCGTGCCTTTAGAAACGATCCAGGGATACGGCCTTCCACTGGGCTCTAAGAAAAGATCTATTTCCGGCATACGATTTTTACTGCTGGGAGACGCCGCCGGCCTCATAGATCCTTTTACAGGCGAAGGAATAGCCAATGCCATAAGAAGCGGGCGCATAGCGGCATCCCACGTTTTAAAAGGGATAGAACGAAATAGTTTCGATGCAGATTTCAACCGCCAGTATGATAAAGAAATCTATCATAAAATGTGGAATGAATTCAGGATCGGCCATTCAATGCAGAAACTATTCCGCCATCCATCTGTAATTAATTTTGTTGTAAAAAAAGCCAACAATAATAAGTCCGTGCAAATGCTGTTGAGTTCCATGCTTAACAACTTAGACATGAAAAAAGAGCTGGTAAAACCTTCTTTTTATTTCAGGTTGTTTTTTACCTGACAAGATTCAAAGATGTTTAGCTTTCAAATAGCATAGCCTCATCATTTAATTTAACGAAGCCCGGTAACTATCCA
>JALZAJ010000464.1 GCA_030948465.1 Bacteroidota bacterium | reverse complement strand
ACTTCTTCATCATAACAAGTATAATTGGGTACCGCTATGATAAATCTTCCATTGGGTTTTAATAAAGATCTTATTTGATTTATGTACCCATGAAGATCATGCACATGTTCCATCACGTGCCACATCGTAACGGCATCAAAGGATTCAACTGGCAACGAAAATAATTTCTCCGGATTTTCTAATTGTAGACCGTACAACTCAAAAGCCTTGCTCCTGGCCACTTCCTCTGGCTCAAGGCCGGTAACGATCCAGCCAGCCTTTTGCATAGTGTGCAGAAAACCGCCGGTTCCGCACCCAACATCCAACAGGCTTCCACGACGTACGCCGGTTACTTTCTTCACCAGGTTTTTCTTTTGCCGCAAGGTCCGTTTTCGCACCGAATGATACAACCGGTTTATAATACCTTTCTGTGTGTTGCTGTGAGAAATATAATCTTCCGATTGATAGTACGGCCCCATTTCATCTGCTTCAGGAATATCCTGTGTAAACCTGAGCGTGCAATGCCTGCATTCCCAAATTTCAAATAGCTGCTGTGAAACGGTGTGATCCTTTACTGAAAGGACAGGAAGAATATTTTTACTATCACATACCGGGCATGACTCGTACACTATCATTTTAATTGGACTTCGTGCAAAGAAAATATAAAATCATTAATTCGTTTAACATAAAATTTCCTGCCATTACCGTGGTTGAAAATGTTATGCTGTTGCCACCAAATACCTCACCAAAAAGCTTTTATCCACGAAAGAATTTTTGATGATTAAAATATAAACCTGTGATTGTTTTGAGAGAAAGTTGTTTTTTTAAGTGAGCAAATAGTTTCCATGTTTGCGTTAATATCAGTTATCATCTTCTGTTACGTAGATTTTGGTTTTTATTTATGTTTATTTTGATTGAATTTTACGACAAATGAAGATCAGTTATCTAAAAGAAAAGATAAAACGTGCAGGCTACTTTGTTCCGTTCAGATGGCAACTCGTAATTTTGTTGGTAGCGTTGCTTTTGGCAGGCAACTGGCTGATAAAAAATAATGCACTCCCTGAAACCTCCCGTACTGCTATCATCCATCTTTTTATAATCTTCACCACCTGGTTTGCACTGGCAATACTCACCTTTTCCTTTCTAAGTGTATTTGTTCCATGGATGTTATTTACCCTGAATAAAAAAAATAAAAGGACCAGTGTAAAGATAAAAATTGCAGAAAAAGAAAATCTGCTTAATGAAACTCAGCAGATAAAAATTGAAATAGACAGGGTAATAAAACCATTATTCGGTTTCATAAGGTTGCGGCTTTTTTATGATGGAGAAAATGTATCGCCAAAATTTACTCCTGTTGACTCTGCATTCAAAAAGAATTTTTTTTCAATGACGTTAACCGGCTTATATAAATGGCCACTTAAGCATATTAAGGAATACGAGATTAATAAGGGGATCATTTACTTTGAAGATTTTTTTCAATTTTTTTCTTTAATAACTCAGCTTCCGGCAAACAGTAATTTTTTTACACACCCTCCTCCTTTGGCTTCACAACAGCTAATTGTGCGGCCAAAAAAAACTCAGGAAACAAATACAAGAATCGAAGAAATAAGGAAGGTCGATGGTGAGTTTCTAAACTATAAAAACTTTGAAAACAATGATGATGTAAGAAGAATTGTGTGGAAGATTTATGCAAAGAACAAGGAACTGGTTGTACGCATCCCGGAGACAAATGATCCTTATGCATCACACGTTTATTTTTATGCATCTTTCTATAATGCAATAAGCAACGATCTTTATGAAGCATTCAATGCGTTATTTTTGAATCTTTTTAAAACGGTTACGTGGAACATCTATGAGCAAATAAGCCGGCAAAATGTATTGATTCAATTCATTCCGGACCAGCAAACAAAAACTTACTATGCAGATGATCCTGTTCAAAAAATAAAATATTTTATAAGCACGGCCTCGTGGCAAAAACAAAATGATCTACGGCAATATTTTGATAACCGTAATGCTTCCATACTTTGCATTTCCTCATTCAGTGATGCTTTACAAGTTGATGAAATTCTTCAGAAGGCAGGAAGCGGGCTTGCAGTTGTTTTCGTTGAACTCACTAACAGTTTTGAAAAAGTAAAAATAACTACATGGCTTCAATGG
>JALZAJ010000461.1 GCA_030948465.1 Bacteroidota bacterium | reverse complement strand
CGTGAAAAGGATAATCCTGATGCATTAAATTGGGATGAAATTCCAAAAGCAAACTATACCACGTGGAATCCGGGTTATAGTTTTAATTCTGTAATAAGCGCGGTTAATAACGAGATAAATCAAAGTCCCCGGTTTAAAGGAATAAGGGATGACGTAACCCTGCTCGATAAGTATAATGATAAAGAAACACCTTTAAATATTGTGAAGTATCGCCAAAAATTATCTGAGATAAAAGCAACATCTAAAAACCTGGAAGACCTTACAAAACTTCCGGTCGATCTAAGCGTTTCAAGTATCGCCAGGGACTCAATAGATATAACCGGCGATAAAGATAAAATTGCAAAAAATAAGCAATTTCTCAAGCGCCTCAGTTCTGATATTTATGTAGATGAAACCGTGAAAGTGATTGATAAAATAATAGGAGAGGCGGCGTTGGCTCAGGTAAATAAAAAACCTCAGTGAAAATGTTTTGAATTTGAATGTTTTGAAACAGACCGGCCTTTTGCCGGTTTTGTTTTTATAAAAAGTGAATGAAATCTTGGCTGATTCTTGTTGATTTTGCCTTTCTTAAATGCCAGGTTATTTTTTTTCTTTTTACCCTATCTTTGCCGACTAAAATAAAAAAATTGGCTACAAAGTTTTCAAAGGAAACTTACTTATACTGGTACGAGCTTATGCTTTTGCTTCGCAGATTTGAAGAAAAAGCGGGCCAGATGTATGGTATGCAAAAAATCCGCGGGTTTTGTCATTTATATATAGGGCAGGAAGCGATTGCTGCCGGATGCATGACAGCAACAACACCTGAAGATCTTTTTATAACGGCTTATCGTGATCATGCACTTGCCATTGCAAAAGGCGTTTCAGCAAAATCGTGTATGGCAGAGCTTTATGCAAAAGCTACCGGGTGCAGTAAAGGAAAAGGTGGCAGTATGCACATGTTCGGCGTGAAAGAAAAGTTTTTCGGCGGCCATGGTATTGTAGGCGCTCAAATAGGAACAGGAGCAGGACTCGCATTCGCAGAACGATACAGAGACACCAGTAATGTGGTTCTTTGTTTTTTCGGTGACGGCGCCGCCCGGCAGGGAATACTGCATGAAACTTTTAATATAGCCATGTTGTGGAAGTTGCCGGTTGTTTTTATTTGCGAAAATAATAACTATGCCATGGGCACTTCTGTTGAACGCACTTCTAATGTGCTCGATATTTACAAACTGGCGGATGCGTATGATATGCCTGGCGATAAAGTTGATGGCATGTCTCCGGAAAATGTTCACGATGGTGTGGCGAGGGCTGTAAAAAGAGCAAGAGAAAAAGGCGGACCCACGCTACTCGAAATCAAGACCTACCGGTATAAAGGACATAGCATGAGTGATCCTGCAAAATATCGCTCTAAGGAAGAGATGGAAGAATACAAGTTGAAGGATCCATTGGAAACAACGCTGGCAAAATTGAAAAACGAATTTGGTGTAACTGACGAAGATATTGAACAGATAAATGAACGGGTAAAAGGCGAAGTAGAAGAATCCGTGAAATTTGCAGAAGAAAGCCCTTTTCCTGATGACGATGAACTTTATAAAGATGTATATGCTGATAAGGAATATCCATTTATTATGGATTAACAGGACTGTGCAACTACTCTGGTTAATGCACGATGCACATAATATTTGAAGAGAATTATTTTTTGGAAAAAGATTTATTAAGCGAACATAAATACAAATAAAAAATAGATGATTGAAAAAAAAGTGCAACACGAAGACGCTGATGTAATACAAAGAGCCCGAGGTTTCTGGGCAAATTATGGCAAGCCGGTAATGTATATTTCTTCTGCAATAATTATTTTATTGGGAGGATGGCTGGTATATAAATACATGTTTCAGATTCCAAAAGAGGAGAAAGCAAATGACCAGGTTTTTATAACCCAGAAATATTTTTCCGATTTTTCCAACGCTTCTGCAGATTCAGTGAAACTGATGCTTGCGGCCAAATGCCTGAATGGTGATGGCACCAATCCGGGCGCACTTAAAATAATTAATAAATATTCCGGAACCGCTGCGGCTAACTTATGTAATTATTATGCAGGCGCATGTTATCTGCAATTAAAACAGTTTGATAAAGCAATTAAGTTCCTCAAAGATTTTGATGCGGACGGAGCCACTCAAATTAAAAGCCGCGCATTTGGCATGTTAGGAGATGCGAACGCTGAACTTAAGAAAAATGATGAGGCACTGGACTATTATAAAAAGGCCGCCAACGTTGACGATAAAGACGAATTTACTTCTTCCGAATTTCTTTTCAGGGCTGCACTTTTCGCACAGGTAACCGGGAAAACAAAAGAAGCTGTTGAGCTTTTTAAAAAGATAAAAGACGAATATCCCCTTTCGGAAAAAGCGGCGGATGTTGACCGGTATCTTGCGAAGCTTGGAGATTTATCAGAATAATATTTTACCAAATTTTTGATGGCAGCAGTAAATGAAAATCTATATAATTTCAATGCAGGCATTCTCTCAAAGGATGCCTGTATTGTTATAGTTCATACGGAATGGAATGCGGACATAGTAAAAAAACTTTTAGATGGCTGCATAAAAGTGCTTGATGATTTTGAAATGCGTAATTATAAGATCATCCAGGTGCCTGGCGCATTTGAAATACCTTTTGCCGTTAAGCATTTTTGGGAAACCTACCAGAATAAATTTGAAAAACCCCAGGCTTTTATTGCGCTTGGTTGCGTTCTTCGCGGTGATACTCCTCATTTCGATTATGTATGCAAGGCGGTTACAGATGGCATTGTTCATCTTAATTTGTTATTACCCGTACCTACAATTTTTGGAGTGCTTACCGTAAATAATATGGAACAGGCAAATGATCGCACGGGTGGCATACATGGAAACAAAGGCGGGGAGGCAGCGATTTCTGCGTTAAAAATGATGTCACTTAAATATTCTTAATAACGTGGACTATTGCGAGCGCAATGTTCAGCGGAACAACTGTAGTAGTGCTTAATTTTAATAATTTACTCGTAAACGAATGAAGTTATCATGAGAGTCCAGGTGTTTATCCCATGTTTTATAGATCAGCTATATCCGCAGACGGCTTTTAATATGATTAAAGTGTTAGAGAAGGCTTGTTGCGAAGTTTATTATAACACAAACCAAACATGCTGCGGTCAACCCGCGTTTAATGCCGGCTTTTGGAACGAGGCTAAAGACGTAGCGCTTAAGTTCATTAAAGATTTTGAAGGCACCGATTATATTGTAGCGCCTTCCGCTTCCTGCGTGGGATTTGTAAGAAATTATTATAACGGCCTGTTTGAAAATTCATCGCATCATAACCAGGTTAAAGATCTTTCCAGGAGGATATTTGAATTCAGTGAGTTTCTTACCGACATCCTGAAAATCGAAAACTATGGAGCTGAGCTAAATGCTAAAGCAACGTATCATGATAGTTGTGCGGGATTAAGGGAATGCAAAATAAAAGAAGGCCCGCGCAAGTTGCTTAGTAAAGTGAAAGGATTGCAACTGGTCGAAATGAATGAAACTGAAACCTGCTGCGGTTTCGGCGGTTCTTTTGC
>JALZAJ010000457.1 GCA_030948465.1 Bacteroidota bacterium | reverse complement strand
CGTTGAAGATTTTGTAAGATCGATTGAAAGAAAATAGATTTCTTGTGCCAAAAAACATTTAAGCCATTCGCTCAAATGTCCAATACAATGCGATCATAGCGATTATTGCAGATAACGGGTAAACGATAAATTTTTTATACCATATTCTTTTCCCAAAGGGAATTATAATAAGGAGAAAGACAAGGGATATCACACTTATCTGCCCTATTTCTACCCCAACATTGAATGAAAAAATAGAGGTAAAAAATTTATTTCTTGGAAGGCCTATTTCATTGAGTGCGCTGGCAAACCCCATTCCGTGAACGAGCCCAAACATAAAAATGATCGCAATTCTCCACACCTTTAATTCACTCAATAATATATTTTCAATTGCCACAAAAGCTATAGATAAAGCGATCAGCGGTTCAATAATATCTGCCGGAAGTTTTATAATCCCTTTCATGCTTAAGGCCAGCGTTATGGTATGTGCAACGGTGAAAGCAGTGGCCTGCCACAATATCGTTTTTAGTTTGGTATTCAGCAGGCAAAGGCTTACTACAAAAAGTATGTGATCCAGCCCATAGGGTATGATGTGATTTACGCCTAACTTAAAATAATACCAGATTACATCATTAGCAGGAGCCTTTTCAAGCGCATAATTTATGGTATGAGCAAATGTTTGAAAGGGCAGCGCAAGGCAAAGGAGACCTGAGACGAATTTTAAATTAATTGTGTTGCGCTTCTGCATATAAGTTTATAAACCTTTCAGTGCATTTTCACTTTCCGTTTTTAACTGTATATCTATTGCAGGATTATTTTTTAAAGCTTCAGTGAGTATTTCTTTTGCTTTTTCCTTGTTGGCGCTTTTCACGTATATCAATCCTGCCTGGCAAAGTAACGTAGGATTTTTACAATTTGTTTTCAAAGCCGTATCTATATATTCTTTTGCCTTTTGAAAATCGCCCTTTTTATAATATACCCAGGCTACTGTTTGATTTACGTCAATATTTTCAGGCCTTCTTCCGTATTCGATCAGGGCATGCTTAAGTGCATCATCATAATTATTTTGTAAAAGGTAAGCGTATGCAAGTTCTCTGTCGGCATAGTGGCCAATACTTTCGTCCCTGTCGCCTTTTTTCCCGTCGTTATTCATCCCATCAATAATGGTTTGCAAAAGGTCATCTGCTTTTTTTTGATTACCGTTCAATCTGTATAGTTGAGATAGTTGTTCACCGATAGCATAGTCCGTTACTGCCGCTGCAGCTTTCTCATAATACGAAACAGCTTTTGCAAAATCTTTATTTACCATGGCAAGATGGCCAAGGCCCGCGGTTGCATAAGGATAGTCTGGGCGTTCCTGGAGAGCTATCAGGTAATGCATTTCGGCGCTCTTTACATCACCGGTGTTTTCGTACAGGCGTGCCAGTTGTATGCGGGTCCATTCCGTAGGCTCGTCCCCTGTACCTCCGGCCTCCACTGCCAGCTTCATTGCTTCAATAGCGCCAGGATAATCTCCATGAATTTCGCGAAGATATGAGATGCGTGAATAGGAACGTATATCAGGCCGGATGGAAACCATCTTGTCAGAATTTTCAACTGCTGCTTTATAATTTCCCATTTCTACATTTCCATCTACAAGTATTCCATATATTAATGCATTGTAAGGATTGATTTTCTGAGCCTTTTCTGCAATAGCAAGACCGTCAGCAAAGTGATGTTGAGACATGTACAGCAAAGACTTTAACGTAAGTGCTTCAAAATTATCGGGTTGATCTTCCAGGACGCTGTTTATATATTTCAGGGCTGCTGCATCGTAATAAACATAATTGCCGGTTATTCTTGCCTCCTGGATATACAAGCTGGATAAGGCTATTGCAGCTTTTACATCTTTTGGATTGTACTGTAATGTGTTAATAAGTTTTTGAGCAGTTTCCTTAGTTCCCTGCCATTCAACAGCGATTGCTTTTGTGTCTTTTCTTTCAAGAAGAGGATAAGTTGCATTTTTTAATTTTGTTTGATTGATGCTATAACGGATAACGACAAACGCAGATACCGAGAAGAAGAATGCTATAAGTAAAATGTAAATAAATTTCTTTTTCATAACGTAATTGTTGAAAGGGAGTAAAGCTTTAGAAAAATAAGCCCGTACTTTTCATACGGGCTTATTGCATTCGTTACTATAATTTATTCTTTTACTATAGTTATTGTTTGTTTAGTGCCACCGTCCCGGTTGCCGGAAATAAAATACGAACCATTGGCCATTCCATTCGCATTCCATTGGGTAGTATAGGTTCCAGGCTCAACTCTTTTGTTTACCAAAACCTTCAATGGCTTACCTGAAGCATCATACAACATAATTTTGACAACAGAAGAAGTTGCCACATGATACCTTAAAACATTAGTGCCATTGCTGCCCATTGGGTTTGGCGAAGTTGCGATTTCAAGACCGGGAGAAGCAAGACCGAGTTGTTGTGAATCCGCAGGGCCATTACTCCTCATAGTGATGATAGGAGCAGGCGGCGGCGGAGCGCAATCACAATTATGATCGCCAGACCATGGAGTCTGCACAAATGGGAAACTTGTTTTAAATGAAGTATCATTTGCATTTACGCCGGTACTGTAAGTCAATACATTTACAAGGTCTGGTGTAACAGGGCTTCCGCCTGGCATGTAATCATCGTACCACAAGCCTATTGCTGCAAGCACAACACCGCTTACGGCCTGTAATTCAATACGGGTAACATCATCTTCCAACCTTCTGCCATTAGGAAATCCATCCATATTGGGAATAAACTGAAGACTTTTATCCGTGTTAAATCTTGGATCAGTTAAGCCTAAGACTGCAGCCTGCACTAAACCTTCGGAGCTAAAGTCAGGAGATTTGCGGTCTGTAACCGGAACAGCCATATTTAGGCGAAGCATATCACCGCCGTTTGGCAAAAAGTTATTAATAAAGGGTTTGCCCTGTCCAAGCACGTTTCCATTCTTTCCTGTTGCTAATTGATAAGGACTAAGGTTGGGTACGCCTGTATGAAAAATTGGCCATATATCAACAGATCTTGGTGAGTTTTCAGCAGGCAACAATAAACCTCCGAATGCTGCTTCACTTAATGCAGTACCATTTAATGCAGGACTGCCTTTCAACGGATACAAACCATTTTGGTAATTACCGAAACCAAATTGACCCAACGAATTTTTTTGTATCCGCAAGGGTTTGAACGCAGGAACAGCGGTTCCAAATTGTGCGTCATCCATATAAAGAGCCAATTCGGGATTATAAAAGAATTTTCCAAAAGTGCTTAATTTTGATAAGTCCTGATAAGGAGTTAAGCTATTCCAGTAATCTTTATAACCAATGGGGATAACGGCTTCGTTAGTTAATGGCATTCCCAGCCTCGATACCTGTACCCAGGGGCCCATATTGGTTTCGGTGCCATCTCCATTTAATGTTCTTATTTTTTGTCTGCTTGCAGAAGCCCAAACGCCAATAATATAATTGGGGTCAAGAATATTTTTTGCATCATTAACTCCCTTATGAATTTTCGATAAAGTTCTGATATCGATTTCTAATGCAAGGGTTGAAACGTTCTTGCATTTTAAAGCATCTTCAGGATGACTTGGTCCCTGGCGCGGTGCATTTCCCAAATCAAAAATTCCACCCAGGTCCACAAAGAATGGATCATCTGCGGTGCCTGCGAAAACTTTTTCACCTGTTCTTGATGTAACAATTGACTTAGCGATAAGTGTGTTGTAATCGGGAACATTTAACCCTACAGGAGAACTTATAGAGCGTGGTCCGATATTATACGCGGGAACCATACCCTCTCTGCGGGTAACTATCTGACTGAAGCTTTTGCCTCCATCTGTACTTCTTTCCAACATGTAATTGGTTTTCAAATTCTGTTTGCCCAGCCTGATGTTAAAAAAGGTTGTAGGATCCTGGTTCTCCTTGTAAAAGGTAAAGCGGTAAATAATGTCGTCGCCCGGAGTGGATACATCGTTGTCAATGTGAATTTCGTACCGGACATTTTCTCCGAATGAATAATAATTGGGGCCGCCGTTTGGCAATTGTCCCGGAATGTAGTTAGCGATAATCACAATTTTGTTGGGATCTGCAGGGCTCTTAAAGGCATACAAATCTGTGTTATCGGCCAATGGATCATTGGAGATCATTGGCGCTTCCCGGTGACTTGAAGACATTAGTATAACTGAGAAGGTCATAACAGCGGCAGCAGCCAGGGCGACTTTCAGCTTACTAATTGTAAAGCTTTTTTTCATTTTTTAAAATTTAATTTGTTTAGAAATCATGTGTAACGATCATCACGGAAACGGAATTAATTTTCTTTTGGATAAACAGAGGCTTGTGTAAACGAATCCGTGGAATGGCAAGCAATCCATACTACAGGTTTTATGGGCTAAAAGGAATTACACAGGACGGATTTGTGCGTGATTTGTAAACGTGGGTTGTAAGAGACTATTGGAGTTACGAGAATTTGGATTTCCTGGTTTTAACAAAATTTTTTTTAATTTGTTTAAAACCATCTATTTGGACTCTATCAATTGCATAGCAGTTTGTTATAGAATGTAAACTTACCAAAAGAAAATAAGATTTCACAAATAATAAAAGTAATTTTTCTGCATTATTTTTAAAATTGAAATCCAGCCATCGGAAAATTATGTAAGGCAAATCTATTGTTTCGAATAAAAAAAATCACCAATAAAGGGAAATTGAACAAGATATTGACACACATTCCAGAGTATCCAAAAACATGGAAATTAATTTGGGCTCAGCCTGCCTTTAAAAAAAAAGTAGTGACCGCACTGGCTTTGAATATGCCAATCCTTTTTTTCTTTCCTTATTTTTTTCAATATATAGAAAAGCGAAACGGTGTACAGCTTAACGATATTTTATTGAATAATATTCCTGCAATAAATCTTTCTGTTTTCACCTTTATTATAATTTGGTCCTTCGCTTTATTACTATTTATACGAGCCCTGCAAGACCCCGGAATTTTTATCACGTTCCTTTTTTCATTCTTCGCACTTAGTATGTTTAGGATCGTCACTATCTTTTTATTTCCTTTGCAGCCGCCACATAATATCATTGTGCTTGCCGATCCTATAAATTATTTTTTTTATGGTGGTTCGGTGGTTACCAAAGACCTCTTTTATTCGGGGCATACAGCCTCGCAGTTTCTTATATTTTTATGTCTGAAAAGAAGAATGGATAAAATGCTCGCAGCAATTTCAACTATTATTGTGGCGATTTTTTTGTTAGTGCAGCATGTACATTATTCCATTGATATTATTGCGGCTCCATTGTTTGCTTATATTAGTTTCCTGGTAGGAAAATACCTTTCAAGGCAGGGCAAATAATTTAAACTTTATTCATCGTACATAAAGTCGTTCGTCGATTTATCACCGGAAATTGTCGCTAAAAAATGACAGTTAATACATAAATAACAATTTGTTCATATTATCTTTATATATAGTTTACTTCAGGGCTTTGGCCAAAGGAGATACAATTTAAAACATGATTTTGCTTTTTAAATTTTAATGCAATGACGAATAGAAAATTGTTAAGAATGAGGGAATGGGTTAAGCGTTATCTGTTCAGGCCTTTATTGCTTGGTTTTGGTAAAATGATTGTACCGTTTTCATCGGTTGGAAATAAACCTGTTTTCAGGAATTCGACATTTTCATGGACCTTTTTATTGGAAGAAAACTGGCCTTTTATAAGGAAGGAATTAGATGAAATTCTTTTGTATAATGACGATCTTCCCAATTTGCAGGATATACAAAATGAACAGAGCTCTATTACAAATGATAGCAAATGGAAAACATTTTTCTTATACGGCTTTGGTCAAAAGGCTGAAAAAAATTGTGAGAAATGCCCTGTTACCACAGCCACGTTGGAACAAATACCCGGATTGCTTACGGCATTCTTTTCCATCCTTCATCCGGGGAAACACATACCTGCACATAAAGGTTTATACAAAGGAATAATACGATCACACCTTGGCCTGGTTGTGCCCGGTAAACAAGGCGAATGCCGGATGCAGCTTGATAAGCAAACTTTATATTGGGAAGCGGGAAAGGCTTTCGTATTCGACGACACTTACCGGCATGAGGTGTGGAACGAGTCCAACGGCGTGCGTGTGGTTTTACTAATTGATTCCATGCGACCTTTTAAAAAACCATTTTCGCAAATAAATAAAAGCATTATCGATCTGATAACCGGTTCTTCACATGTGAAGATGCTTCGGTAAATCACGGGAATGGGAAGCTAAGTTCAATAAATTATTTGCTTAACTATGAACTTTGTAATAACCAATAATCAATATAATTAATAATTAATTCAAATGCAGATACTTGATTGCCCGGATTTTTCTTTAAACGAAACTCTTTCAAAGGAACAACTCAATTTTTTTAATAAAAACGGAGTCATTCTTTTTCGCAATTTTTTACCAAAAGAAACGGTCGCAGATATTATAAAAGAAATTAACCGGATACATAAAGAGTGGCTGATGAAGGGACTAACAAAAGTAAACGGTACCCTTTTGAAATTTGGTATCGATGAGCACGGCAATAAGATCATTCAGCGTTCCTGTTTCTTGTCTTTGTTTAGCCCTCTTTTGCACGAACTGCTGCAGGACGACAGGCTGAAAGCTTTGTTGCCCTTGCTATCTCCTTACGAGGGAAGAATCGGGGAGAATGAAAAAGATGGATTGGTTTTAAATCATTATATACGGGTTCCTAACGGCACTTTTAGTAAAATGGGATGGCATACCGATTGTCCACGTGATTTATTTCTGGGTCAGCGTATAATGCCCATGCTGAATGTGGGTGTTCATTTGGATGATTGCTCGTATGAGAGTGGCGGTTTGCGTGTGCTTCCAGGTACACACAAGCAAAATATGTTGGGACTAATGTTTGGGAAAAAATATTACACAAATAACCCGGATAAAAACGAAGCAGGATTCAACATAACCGCAGGAGATCTTACGGTTCACGAAGGTCGTGTCTGGCACCGGGTACAACAATCGCCTCATTTTGGTGAGAAGAGCCGCCGCAGAGTTTTATATATTCCAATTATCACCGGGAAATATATGCCTAAACATGAAAAAAGCAGAACCGCATTTTATCACTATTTTAGGTAAATGGTAATGATGATTGATAAGTTTTGAGTGAGCACAAGCGATACCTGATTCCCCTTTTTTACCATTAAAACTCTGCAGAGTTTATGTCCTATGCATTAATAACAGGCGCAAGCAAAGGTATCGGCAAAGCGATTGCTTTTAATCTCGCAGGCAAAAAAATAAACTTGTTGCTTGTTGCACGCAATGGGGAATTATTAAATGAGATTGCTGATGAATTGTCGGGGAAATATGAGGTTGACGTAAAATGGCTGAACGTCGATCTCGTTAATGAAATGGCTGCTGAAGTAATATACGAATGGGTAATGAAAAGCAACGTTCAAATCAATATTCTCATCAACAATGCCGGTTACGGTTTAAGCGGAAAGTTTGAGAAATATACAGCGGAAGCTCATGCCGGAATGATGAACGTAAATATGGTTTCACTCGTAAAATTAACTGCGCTTTTTTTGCCTGTTCTAAAAAAACAACAACAGGCTTATATACTGAACATTGCAAGCACTGCGGCCTACCAGGCCGTTCCGTATCTAAGTACGTATGCCGCCAGTAAATCCTTTGTGGTAAGCTTTTCCAGGGCATTGCAATTTGAATTAAGCAAAACAAATGTATCGGTTACCTGTGTTTCACC
>JALZAJ010000453.1 GCA_030948465.1 Bacteroidota bacterium | reverse complement strand
TTAAAAAGTTATGGCATACATGGTGGTTATTTTCCCCTCAAGCAATTCCTGTTTCCTCTTACTGATATAAATCCAAAATTAATGATCCCCTTGCCGGTAATAGGTATTATTTATCCAATCGCCAGGGGTGTTTTTGGAACGCCGGAAGACCTTCGTTATCCTGCTTATGCAAATATGATTGCACATGTACAGCGGGTGGCCAGGAAGCATCAAAATGTAATCTTTGTAGGTGGCCACGAGCATACTCTTCAGCTTATTAAAGACAGCAGTTATTATTATATAGTAAGTGGCGCCGGTTCAAAAAGTACCCGGGTAAGCAACAGTAGAAAGACCCTTTACACAGAGCAATCGTTTGGCTTCGCCGATTTGGTAATATCAAAAAATAAAAATGTCCATATAGATTTTTATACGGTCAACCAGGATTCGGTAAGTCATAGTTTTTCCAAAAATTTGTTCAACTTTTCTACCCTGAAAAAAGATACAGGCGATATATCCGGGATTCCAAAAGCTGTGCCTGTAGTAAGTTTCAAGGACAGCGTAACCGTAGCAGTAAATCCTGATTACCAGAAAATTTCATCCCTCCATAAAATATTTGCCGGAGAGAACTATCGTAAAGAATGGGCTGCGCCAGTCCATTTAAAAGTCTTTCGAATTGAGAAAGAAAAAGGCGGCTTTACCATTTTAAGCCTGGGTGGAGGTAAACAAACCCGCTCGTTACGACTCCAGGACAAATACGGCCAGCAATGGGTGTTGCGAACGGTAGATAAATATCCGGAAGGAACAGTACCGGAACTTTTAAAGACAAATATTGATGAAAAGATCATGAAGGACATGGTATCTGCCGAGCATCCTTACGGCGCTCTCATCGTGCCATTATTAGCAGACGCTGCACTGGTTGAACATGCGGAGCCTACTTATTATTTTGTTCCCGATGATCCCGCTTTGAAATTGTACCGGTCGATGTTTGCAAACAAAATTTGCATGCTAGAAAAGTATGATCCCACAACCGACGAAAGCAATACGAAGAGCACGGCCAAGGTGATAAACAAGTTAATTGACGATAGCAAAAACCATGTGGAGCAGGACTTGGTATTGCGGGCACGGCTTCTGGATATGATGATCGGTGATTGGGACCGACACTTTGACCAATGGAGATTTGGTACTGCTGATACCGGCGTTGGGAAATTATATTATCCTATACCCCGGGATCGCGACAATGCCTTCTTTTATTCCAACGGCCTTTTTGTAAGAGGCCTAAGCATCGCAACACTTCCTTATCTGCAGGGCTTTAGAAAGCATTATCCTAATATAAAATGGTTCAACTGGGAAGAAAGAGATTTCGACCGGTTTTTCCTGAACAATCTTGATGAGAGTAAATGGAGAAGCACGATTGAAAAGTTTCAGGCAAGCGAGACCGATACCGTTATTCAGCAGGCATTGCGGCAACTTCCGCCTCAAATTTATGCCATGGATAAAAAGGTAATAGCTGCTAAACTAAGAAGTCGCAGGGATCTGCTCATGAAAGACGGCCTTAAATATTACCGCTTCCTTTCCAAAGAAGTAAATGTAGTTGGCAGCAATAAAAATGAATATTTCAGGGTGTTCAATACGAATGACAGTCTCGAAGTAAAAGTGTTTAAAAGAAAACGCAGCACCGACTCAGCCAGCCTCATGTTTGACAGGATATTTGATCCAAAAATTACAAAGTTCATAAACCTGTACGGCCTCAATGGTGATGATATTTTTGAAATCGACTCCAATGCGAATTCTAAAATTAAATTGAGGATAATTGGCGGAAAGGGGAAGGATACTTTCAATCTAAAAGGAAACGTTCGTAATACGGTTTACGATTTTAAAAACGACTCCAATTACCTGGTGAATGCCCGCCGAACGACCAATGAAATTTCTAATGATCCTGCGGTAAACCGATACGACATTACCGGCTTCAATTATAATTCGTACCGGTTGCCGTTAATTAGTTTAGCCTACAATAAAGAAGACCGGTTTATAGCAGGTGCCGGGTATTCGCTCAAAACGTACAGTTTTAGAAAAGATCCTTACTCTACTTACCAAAAAATCACCGGGCAATATGCTTTCGCCGCAAAAGCCTATCAGCTAAATTATAATGGAGAATTTAACCAGGTTATTAAAAAATATGATGTGGTTGCCAATGGTGACTTACACAATTCTGTTTTAAATAACTTTTATGGTTTTGGAAATGAGACTAAAAAATCGGACGGGAAAAATTTTAATTTTTACCGCGTCCGGTATAATTATTTCTCAGGCGACGTAGCCTTGCGCAAGCGGTTTCATCATCTTGCTGAACTTATTTTCGGCGGCGCTTATTATCATTATTGGAATAACAGCAGAGATAATACCGGCAAAGTGCTTACCCAGCCAGCGCTTGTTGGCCTCGATTCAGCCAATATTTTTTCTACTAAATCGTATGCAGGAGCTAAAATATCCATCATCATTCATAACGTAAACAGCGATTTGTTGCCTACACGCGGCGTATATTGGAACACTGAATTCTCGTCCTTATTCGGCCTGAACGATAAAAGCCGGCAAATAACAAAAGTAACTTCTGATATGGCGGTATATGCCAGCTTTACCGATCCTACAAACTTTGTTTTTGTTCTGCGTTTTGGATATGGTCACATCTTTAGCGAAAATTATGAATACTTCCAGGCTCTTAATTTGGGAGAAAATAATTATTTAAGGGGTTTTAGAAAAAACAGGTTTTCCGGCAAATCAATTGCATACCAGTCAACCGAGATAAGGCTTAAATTATTTGAATCAAAATCCTATATTGTACCCGGCGCAGTAGGCCTGCTTGCATTTAATGATGTAGGTAAAGTTTGGATAAAAAATGCGACTTCCCGGAAGTGGCACGATTCGTATGGTGGCGGCTTATATTATTCACCTTATAACTTTGCCATTATCTCTGCTACCATTGCTTTTTCAAATGAAGAAAATCTTTTTAATATTTCGCTTGGCACCAAATTCAATATAACTTTTTAACATGGACTACCACAAATTATACAAGAAGATAGAAGAATATGTAACCGGTTTATTTGAGCAAATGCACGCCCCTTCGCTTGTGTTTCACAACCTGGAGCATACGCAAAATGTGGTAAAGCGCACACAGGAGATCGCTGGCCATTATAAAGTGACTGAAGATGAAATGCTCATACTTTTTACAGCAGCATGGTTTCATGATACGGGGCATTTATTCACAGAACCATCAAAACATGAAGCAATGAGTTGTGAAGTAATGAGAAAATTTATGAAAGATCACGTGGAAGACGAAAAAGTAATTGAGCAGATCGAAGCATGTATTTCGTCCACAAAAATGCCTACAAATCCTAAAAATTTACTCGAGCAAATAATATGCGATGCGGATACGTATCACCTGGGAACAAAGGAATTTAAGGATACCAATAAAAGGGCTTTTGAGGAACTCGCCCTGCGCACAAACAGTAAAAATGAAGCAAAGTTCAACGAAGAAACGTTGAAAATGCTGGAGAATCACCGCTTCTATACTAATTATGCCAGGGAATTATTGGAGAAACGAAAAGAAAAAAATATTAAAAAACTACAGAAAATAATTGTTGTGGAAGAGCAGGATAACCAGGCAGAGGTAGGCACTTTATCGGGCCTGGAAAAAGATAAAAGCGGCCTGATGAGCAAAGGCATACAAACCATGCTGCGACTCACTTCGGAGAATCATCTAAAGCTTAGCGACATGGCGGATCATAAGGCCAATATTCTTATTTCAGTGAATGCGATTATTATATCAGTGATCCTGAGTGTGCTGCTGCGCAAGTTGCAGGAGGAGCCCTATCTAACCATACCAACGGTAATCTTTTTGATAGCTGCTGTTACCACTATTATTATTTCCATCCTGGCTACGCGGCCCAAAATAAGTGAAGGAACCTTTACGCCGGAAGACATCGCACAGAAAAAAACGAACCTGCTTTTTTTCGGAAATTTTCATAAAGCCACCTACGAACAATACAATGCGGCCATGAGGCAAATGATGCTGGACACGGATTATTTGTACGGCTCTCTCATAAAAGATATTTATTATCTCGGCGTGGTACTTGGGAGAAAATACCGGTTGATACGCCTCGCATATAATATTTTCATGATTGGTATTATCGTTTCCGTTATCGCCTTTGCCCTTGCGGCTTATTTAAATAATGGAGAATCCGTTGGCACGGTAATCAATGGCACGCATTCACCTCTATAAAATTTTCCAGGCACCTCCATGACGTTATATAACAGGGATCTTAGCTGGCTGGGTTTTAACCTGAGAGTATTGCAGGAAGCTGCAGACATTGGCGTTCCGCTGTTTGAAAGATTAAAATTTCTCGCTATTTTTTCATCCAACCTTGATGAATTTTTCAGGGTGCGCTACCCTGGTGTGGTTGCTATGTCTGTCTTAAATAAAAAAACATTAAAAGCCATACAAGGTAACGAGGAAAATATTGCCGAAAAAGTTCAGGACGAAATAAAAAGCCAACTCCGGTTATTCGGAAAAATTCTTAATGAAGATATTTTGCCTTTGCTAAAAAAAGAAGGAATTATTTTCTATTACAACATGCCTATACGAAGTGAGCATCATTCGGAAGTGAGAGAAATCTTTCTTTCCAATGTCCTATCCTTTATACAGCCAATTTACCTCGATGGAAAAATTGAAAAAAGTTTTATGCCGGAAAATAACCGGCTCTACCTGGTAGTCACTTTACAGAAAGAAGCAGATGGAATTTTGAAACAGGCGATCGTAAACATTCCTTCAGAAAAAATTAACCGGTTTTTTACCCTCACTCCCATCGATGGATATGAATATGTTATTTTTCTAGATGACATCGTGCGTGAAAACCTGGTATATCTTTTTCCGGGACTTCAAATACTTGGTGTGTACAGCATTAAAGTAAATCGCGATGCGGAATTGTATCTAAGCGATGATTTTAGCGGAAACCTGCTGGGCAAGATCGAAAACCAACTCAAGAAAAGAGATTTCGGGCTGCCTTCCCGTTTCCTGTATGAAGAGGGAATGCCAATTAATCTGCAAATGTTTCTGGCCGCCGCTTTCAATATAGCTACCGAAGATATGTTTGCCGGCGGCCGCTATCATAACCTGAGCGACCTTTCAAAATTTCCTTCGTTCAATAAAGATCTTATTTATAAGAAAAGGAAGCCGCTCTCGTCGGCTAATGTTATGAACAGCGGCGATATTTTTAATATTCTTATTGAAGAAGATATTCTTCTGCATATTCCCTATCAATCTTATAATCCGGTGCTTTCGTTTTTTAACCAGGCCGCCGTAGATGCTGAAGTAACGGATATCTTCATCACACTTTACCGGGTTGCTGAAGAATCACACATAATCAATGCTCTCATCAGCGCAGCAAAAAATGGTAAAAATGTTATCGCCTTTATTGAGCTGAAGGCGCGTTTTGATGAAGCAAATAATATAAAGTGGAGCAGGATAATGAAAGACGCCGGCGTAAAAATTATCTATAGCCTTCCTGATATAAAAGTTCATTCGAAGATCGCTTTGGTAAGAAAAAAACGAGGAGCAGGAAAACAGTCTTTCGCCATATTAAGCACCGGTAACTTTAATGAAATAACTGCGCAGTTCTATACTGATCATGTGCTAATGTCTACGGATGCAGAGATTACAAAGGAACTTATTCAACTGTTTAAATTCTTACAATTAAAAAATGCGTCTGCGGGCGATAAAGAAATTAAATTTAAAGATCTGCTGGTGGCGCAATTCAATATGGTTGATGATCTTGAAAAACTCATCAATAATGAAGTTAAAAAAGCTGCCCGCGGGGAGAATGCTTTAATACGAATAAAAGTAAATAACCTGGAGGAACCTTATTTTATAAATCTTTTATACAAAGCATCACAGGCCGGCGTTAAAATAGATCTGATTGTAAGAAGCATTTGCTGCCTTGTTCCCGGCATCCCTGGCGAAAGCGATAACATAACAGTGAGGCGTATTGTGGACAGATACCTGGAACATTCAAGGCTTTTATTTTTTGGCACAGATGAAAATATGGAAGTGCTTATGGGTTCTGCAGATCTTATGACGCGTAATCTGAGGCATCGCATTGAAGTGTATGTTCGTATTAAAACCGAGACGTGTAAAAAGGAATTGCTGGAATATTTTAAATTACAATGGCAGGATAATGATAAAGCCGTAATACTTTTGCCTCCTTCGGGGCAGGAGCGGGTTCAACGGAATGGTGCAACCGGCATTAATGCACAACAGTCTATTTATAACTTTTTAGAAACAAAAAAATGAGTGCATTCAGCAGGTTCTTTTACATCTCACATATAAATAAACTTCGTCTTAAAACGGTAATTTCTATTGCATTTTTATGGACAGCTATTGATTACGTAATTGTTCTTTTAAGAACCGAAGAACAAGTTCACAAAAACAGCGTCTGGTTTCGGGAAGGCCTCATGTTTGTTGTAAGTTTAATTATGGGTTATATTTTCGTATACCGCCTGCGAAAAATGTCGCGGAGATTTCCATTGTGGCTAAACTTTTTGCTTAAAAGCGTTATCCTGCTCGGCTCGGCATTTACCCTCACTTTTATAATTCAGTATGCTAATTCGGTTTTTATTTTAAAGCAAAATGCTGAAAAAGCTTTCAGTGTGATCGAGGCTTATGCTCTTTATAAAAACTGGCTTTTGCAAAAGATCATTTACTGGATGATTATTTTTTTCGTTACCCAGCTTGTATTGATCATTAATGAAAAATATTCTCCGGGAGTATTTATGGATATTTTGGCGGGAAAGTACATTAATCCCAAGGTAGAAAAACGTATTGTGATGTTTATCGACCTGAAAGATTCCACACCTACTGCCGAAAAATTGGGACATGCGCTGAATTTTGAATTTATAAGAGATTTTATCTACCGGGTATCGCAGGCTATTATAGAATTTGATGGGACCATCTATCAATATGTAGGCGATGAAGTAGTGTGTTCATGGCTGTTTGAAGGAAAGAATACCCGAAAATGCCTTGACGCTGTTATTGAATGCCGGAAAAATATCCAAAAAAGAAGTGAGCACTTCAGAAGAAAATATGGCGTTGTTCCTGAATTCAGGGTTGGAATTCATGTAGGGGAAGTTACCGTCGGGGAAATCGGTGTCATCAAAAAGGATCTTGCGATGAGCGGTGACACGATGAACACAACGGCACGCATACGTAGCGCCTGTAATGAGCTTAATCATCACTTTATTGTTTCCAAATCATTTGTAGATAATATTGACCTAAAAAAATGGCAGACAGAAAGTCTTGGGGAAGTGGAACTTAAAGGCAAAGGGAGCAAGCTTGAACTTTTTAGCCTCAAAATATAAATTGGTTTCACG
>JALZAJ010000425.1 GCA_030948465.1 Bacteroidota bacterium | reverse complement strand
TGTCTGCAACAATTGCATCCTGCTTTACGATGTCTCCTGTGTTAGTAACAACAGAAAATTCAAGGATATCTTTTCCTTCTGCATCCACAGCAGTATACACTAAATGCTCTTCATTTAAGTTGGTAAGGCATTTACGGAAATTAATTCCAACGCATCCTGGCTGAGACATAATTTGCTCAAGAATGTTACGGCCAATGTAATACCCTTGTGTTGCTGTAGGGTTAGCTGCTTTAAAAGCATTTACTAATTCAATACCTTCTGCAAGGCCAATGTTTTCGCCGATTTCAGAAAGGTTTTTGGTTTCTACGAGTGTGTTCTGATTCATGATTGTAAGTTTTAATTGTTTGTGGTTAAATATGTAAATTAGAATGCTAACTTCTATAAAATGAATAACTTTGGCAATACCTCTTTTTTAAAAAATATTTCAGTAATTTGCCTAAATCAAGTGTGGGAAAGGCTTTTAGCCAATAACGGGCGTTATAATACGAGTGAAAAAAAAGGTAAATATACGCCTCAATATAGTAAAATTACTATCTGGGTAATGCAGGATTTTACATAGTATTGTTACCCGCACCGGAAAGTATATACCCTTATTATTTTAAAAATTGGGATTAAGGAAAGTCGATTTGAATGAATGAAACAGGTTGATTTATATAAGAGACTTTTAAAACTAAAACTATTGACGAAAATTTGTTTTCAATTAAACTAACGGCACACGTAACCTTGTTTTATTGACGATAAACTTTAAATGCGCAGAGAGTATAACCCGGCGTTTTTCATCATACGTAAACTACTATAGCTTATAGGTAAACTGCTATAGTAAAACTACCTCTTTGCGGTTCAGTTTTTCGGAAAAAAAATGAGTAAACCCAGTAATAGAATCGTAAAAACTTCGTTATTGTTTTATATTTTTACAACCACCACTAAGCCATTAATTTCATGCCATCTTCTATAGCTTCAGCAATTATAACCATAGCCATTGCCGATGACCATAAAATTTTCAGAGATGGAATTAAAATGGCTTTATCACCCCGGCACAACTTAAAAATGATCTGGGAGGCGGAAGACGGAAAGGATCTGCTGCACAGAATGGAAATTAAAAAGCCCGATGTATTATTAATGGATATAAGGATGCCGGAAATAGATGGCATTAATGCCATTGAACTGTTGCGTAAGAAATACCAGGAACTAAAAATAATTGTACTTACCATGTATGATGATCAACAGATGATAAGTAAGATGATGGAAATGGGCGCCAATGCTTATCTTACCAAGACAACGGATCCTGATGAAATTTACGAGGCGATACTTACCTGCATGAATGAAGATTTTTATTTCAATCAATTAGTGAATAATGCCGTAATGGGAAAGTTGATGCAAAAGAAAAATGTGCGCCAGCATTATGGCAGCCATATTCCCATCACATTTAGTGAAAAAGAATTAAAAATTTTGCAATTGCTGGCTGAAGACAAAACAACGGAAGACATCTCAAAAATAATTTTTCTTAGCCCGCGCACTATTGAAACGATCCGGCAAAACATGAAGAATAAAGTGGGTGCAAAAACTATCGGAGGCCTGATCACTTATGGCTTAAGAAATAAAATGATAGAATGATTGTGAAACGATCATTTGTTTCAGTTCAAAAATCCCATTCCCTCAATTATCTATTCCTGGGCCTTATACATTTCCTTTAAACGATTGGTATAATAGCTGCTCATCAGCTCATATATTTTTGATTTCATTAATTCAAAATCTTCCTTTTCGTTTATACGTACTTCAGGTAAAAAATGCAATTCCATTTTTGATGGCCAAAAAAAGAAGGCCTTGCCTGGCGGCAGAACTTTTTTCGTATTAAAAATTAGTGAAGGAAGAATTGGCGTCCCCGTTTCCACCGCCAATTTAAATGCTCCGTCATGAAATTCTTTGAGCGGTAATTTGGTTTTATTTCTCGTTCCTTCCGGGTAAATGCATACATGCATTCCCATATTCAAAACCTCTTTCATTTTTTTGAAACTGTTTCTCCTGCTGCTTTTATCATTGCGATCTACCAAAATGGAACCCCGTTTATAAATGAGCCCGAAAACAGGAATTTTTGCCATCTCAGCTTTGGCTATCGTTTTATTGGCACCCGGAATAAACGGAGTGGTTAGGGGAACATCCATTAACGAATTATGATTACAGGCAACAATATAATTTTCGCCTTTTTTAAAATTCTTAAGACCAACAATCTTAAGGCGGCAGCCGGTTGAGAAAAAAAAAACCCGCATCCATATTTTAGAAATGATTCTAAAAACAGAAGTCCTGCGAGGCTCTTTTATTATTCCAATCAACCACATAAAAAAGGAGACAGGAATCATAGTAATTATAAAAATAAGCAGTGCCCATGCAGCAAAAATCCGTGCAAATATTTCTTTCAATCTTTTATTATTTAAGACGAAAAACTATAGTTTCCAATCAATCGGTGGTTTATTTTGTTTAATAAGAAATTCATTGGTTTTTGAAAAATGCCGGCATCCGAAAAAACCTTTGTCAGCGCTAAAAGGCGATGGATGGGCTGCTTTAAGAACATGGTGTTTAGTTTCATCAATAAGAGATTGTTTTTCCTGTGCAAATTTTCCCCAGAGTAAAAATATAATTCCTTCTTTTTGTTCGGATAGTTTCCGGATAACCGTATTAGTAAATTGAAGCCACCCAATCTTGCTGTGGCTGCCCGGTTCATTTTGGCGTACGGTCAAAGATGCGTTTAATAAAAGGACACCTTGCAACGCCCATTTTTCAAGGTTTCCGGTTTGCGATATCTGTATCCCAAGATCTGATTGCAGCTCTTTAAAAATATTTATCAGCGATGGGGGCAACGAAACTCCATCCGGCACAGAGAAACTTAATCCGTGTGCCTGTCCCTTGTTATGATACGGATCCTGGCCCAATAAAACGACTTTTACTTTTGAAAAAGGTGTTTTATGAAACGCGTTAAAAATTAATGAACCGGGAGGATAAATAATTTTACCGGTAGCTTTCTCTGCTTTTATAAAAGTTACAATTTGCTGAAAATATGCTTTTTCAAATTCATCTTTCAGTTCTGTCTTCCAGCTTTCCTCTATGTGAACTTCCATCTTTTGCTAATTGAAAAATGCATAACAGGTAAACAACATCCCGGATAATTATACTACAGCTCTTAAAGAAGCGATTAAAATTTTTTAATGATTTGGCGTGAGAATGTGACCCCGACACGATTCGAACGTGTGACCCACAGCTTAGAAGGCTGTTGCTCTATCCACTGAGCTACGGGGCCAAATTTTAATATTTCTAATTAATAAAATTCATAGTCGCCTTCGATTTTTTTTTGCAAAACGCTTTTGCCTCAACACTCAATAATTTGTCGCAAATATAAATTAACTTAATTCAAATTGCTTTTATTCAGGCGAAATGGTGTTCTCCATTTCCATTATTTTCTCGAACAATTTTTCATATTCTTCATTAACATTTTTTATCTCGGCAAGTTTTTTATTATATAAATTCTCAGCATCTGTAAACTTTTTGGTGTCCGAATAAATTTCAGGCAAAGCGAGATTTCCTTCCAAAATATTTTTTTCTTTTTTAAGGTTTTCTATTTTTTGCTCTAACTGCTGAAAATGCTTCTGCAATTTTTGAAGTTCTTTTTGTTCCTCTTTGTTCTGGTTAGTCTTATTCACTTTTTTTTCAACAGACGTGTTCACTTTTTTTTCAGCAATCTTTTCTTTCTTCTTTGAATCATCATTGCCCGCGGCCTTTCTTTCCTGTTTCCATATTTCTAACTC
>JALZAJ010000409.1 GCA_030948465.1 Bacteroidota bacterium | reverse complement strand
ATCAGTTAAATAATGCGATATGAAAACTGAAATAATTGAGATGGTAATTGAAAATAGTTTTATCGAAAAACTTATGATCATCTCCGAATCAAAAGAAAAAGCTGCAGAGGCGGCAAAAAAATGGTGTGAAGAAAACAATTGCCTTCTTGAATACATTAACTCCGACCTGGAGCAGAGCAGTCAAAGCATCGATTCCCGCGTTGTATTTTATGCTAAAATTTCTCCAAACAATCCCAGGTAATTATAGATCCCTCTTTAAAGCTCCGAATTAAATTATGGCAGGATTTTTATTGCAATAATTTTAAAACTCACACTATGGCAACCCTTACGATGTCAAAGCCGAAAAACAAATTAAGTGATAAAACGTCCAAAAAAAATGGAGCGGCAAACTGATTCAAAGAAAAAAGAAGCCGATAAAGATCTTTCCAAAACATACAACGAATTCAAGCAATTTGATGGCAAGCAATACACAGGAATGAAAGTAGGAAGAAGCCATAAATGGTATTACGATAAAGGAGAATGGAGAGAAACAAAAATAACTCCTGACCTTTGGGAAATTTCTTACGCTGTTACCAAACGCAGGGCTGGAAGGGCTCCTGAGGGTTCCGGCGTCCCTATCGGAACAGAATATCACTGGTATATTCTTGCCCATCAAAATGTAAAAAAACTGAATGCAAATGATTACACGACTTCCCTCACGGGGATAAAATATAAGCTGGCGCACAAGCGTGCCGGCAAAGGCACCTGGAGTACCACTCCTAAAACTAAACGAAAAAGATTAGTGAACCTTTTAAAAGATTGTATTATGCAATTAGAGAAGAGCCTGTGCCTATCGACATAGAATATAAAGGTAAAAATTACAAAGGGGAGGGAATACCCCTGGCGCAAACCTGCAAGAAAAAGTGTGCTATGAGCTGGAAATTACACTGAATGATGAGAACCTTGGGATTATCCATTGTACTGATAAAGGCTGGAAAATGAAAAACATGAAGGATCAGGGATTGGTTGATGCCATTGGCGAGGAAATCGCTTTATGGTATGAATGAGTTTTGATGAAATAAATTTTTCACAAGATTTTTCTATCTGGGTTTTTCTTATAGCAGGCGTTCCCGTTTGCAAATCTTTACTCAATTATTTTGGACTGGTGGTAACTGCACCCGCTCCATACTTATTCTTTTTGTATGTGTTATATAATTTAGAACTGCTGCCTAACCTGGTATCGCGGTACATTTTCTTTTTAGCAGGTATGGTTTGCGGATTTTTAGCCAACTGCTTTTTATTAGCTCCAGATTTAGATTTAATTTGACCAGACTTGACCGAAGTATCTTTAGATTTTGATTGTAAAGAAGTATTTCCATTTGAGCCCTTTAACTTATTCAGCTTAGCATGTGTAGGTTTTGAAGTTGCCTGCGAAAAACCGGAAAATGAAATGAGAAAGCCAGCAATAATTAAGAGGATTATTTTATTCTTCATGACGATTTAGATTTTAGTTTAGACCAATATAAACAATAAAGAGCATCCGGGGACTGACTCTTTTAAAAAATTACATTAGTATTATAGTAAGTTTTTTTAGAATCACCACTCAGGTAAATGGTTGTTTATTTATCCACCATCTTCTCAAGTCCGGTAAGGGTTAAGGTTATTTGTTTCAAACGATTTCTTGCTTCTTCATCATACGCTTGCGAATTAGCTCTTGCTTCCTTTTTTACATTAAAATATTTACCGGTTACACTTTTTAAATCTGAGGATGTTGCAAGATATAATTCAGCATCCGCGCCACTTTGAGCTGTGCCCTGCGGTTTAATGTTTGCATCCCGCACCATATTTGTATCAAGGTACGTTCCGGGATGCAACGCATTTACGGTAATGTTGTCATTTCTTAATTCTTCAGCAAGGTCTATGGTAAACATGATCAATGCGAGCTTGCTTTGGCAATAAGCGATAACTCCATCAAAGTTTTTTTCCATCATAATGTCGCTAAAATCAATCGGGGACTGACCGGCGGAACTCACGTTCACAATCCGGGCTGGAGCCGCTTTTTTTATTGCAGGCAGCAACAAATAAGTAAGCAGGAATGGAGCAAGATAATTTACAGCTAACCGCAATTCAGTCCCGTCTTTTCCGTACTGCGGAGCAGCAAAACCCGCTCCCGCATTATTGATAAGAACATTAATTTTATCATGCTTCGTCAATACTTCCTTCGCAAGCCCGCGAACCTCATCCAGTGATGAAAAATCGGCAACAAAACCTTCGACATTTTTATTTCCGGTTGATGCTGTTATTTCATTAACCACTTTATCCAGCTTTTCTTTATTTCTTCCATGAAGAAGTAACAGGTTATCTTTCTTCGCCAGCTCAATTGCCGTATATCTTCCTATGCCATCTGTACTGCCTGTTATTAGTATGGTCTGCGGGTTCATTTTGTATAATCGTTTAGTGCACTGTCACTATTAATTCGCAAACCGCATTTATAGCAACATAATACATAAATAGAATCGATTTTAAACACTTACATTTTGTTCACAGCCGGATTTAAAAATTTCTATCATCTGCGGAAGGCCCGTAAATAGAAGGAACAGGAATTTCGCAAATGCGCATATAAACTGTTAACTGCCCGCGATGATGTCCCCAATGATTAATTGTCGGTCCAATGTATTCAGCATTTTTTGCAGAGAAAAGAACGTTACCATTTGCTTTCAAATAAAATATTTTTTCCAAATCTTCATCAGAAACATTTCGCAATGATCTTCTCACTTCATCCATGTTTTCATCAAAATGGTTAACAAGCTCTTCTGTGCTATTTATTTCCGCATGTTTAAAAGTCGCAAAATCAATTTCTCCTTTTTCAATCATATAAGTGATCCACTTAGGAATTTCTGCAACAAGCAGCGCCAGGTAACCTATTGCCATTGATGTAGGATGGGGCTTAAAATCAAATTTTGTTTCCGGTATTCTTTCAAGGCATTTTCTGGAAGCGATTGCTTCAGACTCAAGTTCTTTTAAATAAGCTTCAGCAGCACTAGAAGTATTCATTGCCTGTAGTTTAGAAAATAAGCGATCAAATGGTTTGCCAAATTAAACAGCAGGCTTTAGCGAAAGCGATCATTGCTGCTGCCTCCCGGATTAAGAGAGATATATCTGCTAACATTCAATGGAGCCATGGCACGTGCTTACGAGCCGGGCGTTTATGATGGAAGTATGATTGTGTTCCGCTCGCCTAAAATATTCAAAGATCCTTACTTAGGCTGGAAAGCTGATGTTTCCGAAACTATAAATACGTACGATGTACCTGGCGATTACAAGGTAAAGAAACGAAATTATGGATGAGCCTTATGTGAAGTTTTTATCAGACACGCTTAAAAACTACCTGGAAGAAAAACCCTGACTCAATAAGCATTTACGAAAGTGCAAAAAAGAAGAATGAACTTTTGCGAGATTTTTGTTTGTTTACAATTTATAAGTTTAGTTTAAAGCTCCTTTTAATTCATTTGGATAATAAATACTCTTTTAACTCTTTATATTCCGCTTCCATTTTAATACTTACTTTTTTTAAGTTTAATAGATCTTTCACTGCCGATGGCATAGGTACTTTTTTTCCTGTTACGGATTCCACTGCATCATAAAACTTTACCGGATGTGCTGTCTCCAAAAAGAAGCCGCTAAGCTCCGGGTATTGATCCAGGTATCTATGCAACGCCAGGTAACCCACGGCTCCATGCGGATCTAATAAATAGTTCGTTTCCGCATGTACTTCCGCAAGAGTCGCTTTTGTTTCTTCATCAGAAATGGTGTAAGTGCTCATCACATTTTTAAGAGATTGAAACTCCTGGTTAAACAACTCCAGTATTCTCACAAAGTTGCTGGGATTACCTACATCCATTGCATTGGATAGGGTGGCAATAGATTGCCGGGTGGTATAGGTTCCTGTTTCCAGGTAGTTGTGCACGACATCATTTGCATTGCAGGCGGCAATAAAATGTTGCACCGGGAGGCCGGATCTGTGTGCCAGTAATCCGGCACAAATATTACCGAAGTTGCCGCTGGGTACACTTATAACAGGAGGGTTGTTTTTATTTTTCCATTGAGAATATGCAAAAAAATAGTAGAACTGCTGAGGCAGCCACCGGGCCACATTGATGGAATTAGCAGAAGTAAGAAATAATTCGTTTCTTAAATCCTCATCAGCAAAGGCCTGTTTAACCATTTTCTGACAGTCATCAAATGTTCCTTCTATTTTGAGAGCAGATATATTTTTGCCAAGCGTAGTTAATTGCAGTTCCTGTACACTGCTCACTTTTCCCGCAGGATAAAGTATTACCACGTCCACTCCATCCACATCAAAAAAACCGTTAGCTACGGCCCCACCGGTATCCCCGGAGGTAGCAACAAGTACCGTTAATTTCTGAAAGGAATTACGGGCATCATTTTTCACAAAATATCCCAGGCACCGGCTCATAAATCTGGCGCCTACATCTTTAAATGCCAACGTAGGGCCATGGAATAATTCGAGGGAAAAAATGCGATCGGTAACAGCAACCAATGGGAAATCAAAATTGATTGTTTCCGCAACTATTCTTTTTAATTCTTCATCCGGAATTACATCTCCGGTGTAAGGTTTAATTACTTTAAATGCAATTTCTTCTTTTGAATATTGATCGATATTCGAAATGAATTTTTTATCTATCGAAGGAATTTCTTCAGGAAAATATAAACCTTTATCAGGAGCAAGTCCTTTAATGGTTGCTTCTTTAAAATTTACTTTAGGAAATTTATCGTTGGTACTATGGTAGAGCATTTTTTTTGACCTTATGCCGTTCTCTCTTTACGGAAGAGCGATGAGGTACGCTGGTTTTAAATTGTTGTCAAATGGTTTTTATTAAATAGCCTCTTTACTGCTTTCAATTTTTATTCCTTCATTGTTTATTGTAGTAACATAAGTGTAATAGGCTAATCCCGTATTATCATAAATATCTTTCATTATTTTTTCTACCTTTTTAGCTGTGCGTTCTTTTTCACACAGCATAAAAATTGATGGCCCGGAACCGGAAATGCCACCACCTAACGCTCCCGCATCAACGCTTTTTTTCTTCACCTCATCAAAGCCGGGAATAAGCATACTGCGCACAGGTTCAATAATTACATCCTCAAGCGAACGGCTTATCAGCCCATAATCGTTTTTCATAAATCCGGCAACCAGGCCGGCAATATTTCCCCATTGTTTTATGGCATCTTTCAAAAGCACTTCTTTGCGCAAAATTTCCCGTGCATCGGAAGTCTTTACTTCTATCTGCGGATGAACTACTGCAACAAACAACGGCGGTGCCGGCAAGGTGATTATGTCTAACGGGAAAATGGAACGGATAAGCGTAACCCCACCAAAAATGCCAGGAGAAATATTATCAGCATGCTTTACACCGGAGGCCAGCTTTTCGCCTGCCATTGCAAAACGCACCAGCTCTTCTTTGGAAAAGAGATTGCCCAGCAAATGATTGGCGGCCACAACAATTCCAGCAGCGCTCGCGGCGCTGGAACCAAGTCCACTGCCGGGTTTTATATGTTTTTCGATTATAATGTCAAACCCCACAGGTTCGGATACCTCCTGCAATAAATCTAATAAGGCAACGCCGGCAACGTTTTGTTCAGGAATAGTTGGAAGATCGAAAGCATCGTTATGTTGAATACGAATTCCGGGTGTTTCACTTATGGCAACTTTCATAATGTCGCACGGGCCTTTTAATGCGAGACCTAAAACATCAAAGCCGCAAACAAGATTTGCGATTGTCGCGGGTGCTAATACGCGAATCCATTTACCTGCCCTTTTTTTATTTGAAGTTGAAAGCTTTGCCATTTTTATTTAAAATTCATTTATCCATTCAAAATTCCCAGTCAATTAATTTGAAGGAGCCGCAGCCCGTATTATATCCGCAAAAACTCCGGAGGCAGTTACTTCGGCGCCGGCACCCGCGCCCTTTACAACTAATGGCTGTTCCGTATAGCGATTCGTATAAAAAAGAACCGCGTTATCCTTTCCGTATAAATGATAAAAATCATGCTGAGGATCGATATGCTGCAATCCCACAGAAGCCTTCCCATTCTCGTATTTGGCTACAAATTTTAATTTCTTTCCTTCCTTATTGGCTTTAGTTACCAGTTGTAGAAAATGATCTTCATGCTTTTCCATTTCACTGTAAAAACTGGCAACGTTTCCCTGCATGCACGATTCCGGCATAAAAGATTTATTGGTAATGTCTTCCATCTCAAGCTTGTCCCCTGTTTCACGGGCAAGTATCATAATCTTACGCATTACATCAAGGCCGCTTAAATCCAGTCGCGGATCGGGTTCCGTATAGCCTTCATCCTGCGCCTGCTTTACCACCTTTGCAAAACTTTTTCCCCCATTGTAATTATTAAAAACAAAATTAAGTGTACCGCTAAGAACGGCTTCTATCCTGTTTATTTTATCGCCGCTACGCAAGAGGTCATTTAGTGTACCTATTACCGGTAGTCCTGCACCCACATTTGTTTCGAAAAGAAACATAGCGTTAAATTCTCTTGCAAGATCCTTTAGCTTTTTATAGTATTCAAACGATGACGAGCATGCCACCTTGTTGCAGGCAACTACCGAAATGCTTTTCTGTAAAAAGTAGGGATATATTTCTGCAACGTCATTATTAGCCGTAACGTCTATAAAAACTGAATTCCTGAGGTTTTTCTTTTTAATGATGCTTATCATATCGGTCATGTTCATAGGCTCTGCCTCCTGCAGTAATTCCTTCCAGTTAGAGAGGTTTACCCCTTCATCGGTAAATAACATTTTGCGGCTGTTAGCTATACCGGCAATGCGTACCTGCAACCGTAAATGATCCAGTAAATATTGCTGCTGTTGTTGTAATTGCGCCAGTAATTTGCTTCCAACATTTCCGGTTCCGCTAATGAAAAGATTTACCTGTTTATAGGCGGTCTCAAAAAATTCTTCATGCAGCACGTTGATCGCCTTTTTTACATCGCGGGTTGCAATCACCGCAGAGATATTTCTTTCGGAAGAGCCTTGTGCAATCGCTCTTACATTTACCCCATTTCTTCCCAGCACGCCAAACATTTTACCACTTATGCCGGGATGGCTTTTCATATTATCACCAACCAGGGCGACAATGGAAATGTCTTTTTCCACGATTAATTTTTCTACTTTTTTTGTTTCAATTTCATGTTCGAAAGCATTGTCAATTACTTCTTTTGCCTTTGCAGCATTCACTTCATCTATTCCTACACAAATGGAATGCTCGGATGAGCTTTGGGTAATAAGAATTACATTGATCCTTTCTCCTGATAAAGATTCAAACAATCTTTTGGAAAAGCCAGGGATACCCACCATGCCGCTGCCTTCCAGGCTCAAAAGGGCGAGATTGCCCATACTGGAAATGCCGCGAATCGTGTTGCCGGTTTTATCAATATTATTATGTATTAATGTACCGCTATCGGCGGGTGAAAAGGTATTCTTTATACTTACCGGAATCCCTTTGTTCATTACCGGCTGTATAGTGGGCGGGTAAATAACTTTTGCACCAAAATGCGATAGTTCCATAGCTTCCTGGTAAGAAAGCTGGTTAATGATCTTTGCATTGACCACCAGTCGTGGATCAGCGGTCATCATGCCCGAAACATCGGTCCATATTTCCACGATAGACACATTCAATGCCGCGCCGATTATTGCCGCGGTATAATCGGAACCTCCTCTTCCTAACGTGGTTGTGTTGCCGTTTTTATCTGATGCAATAAAACCAGGAATGACACAAACCGGGCATTCGGCGCTGCCAAAAAATTGAGTAATATTTTCATTGGTTGCTGCAAAATCTACGTTTGCAGCTCCAAACTGGGAGTTAGTGATAATAAGTTCCCTTGCATCTTTCCACACATTGTTTATTCCTATCGATCTTAACTTTGCGGCAAATATTTGCGAAGACAAAAGTTCCCCATAGCTGATGATTATATCTTTGGTACGAAAGGATAATTCCCGCAATAAATAGACACCATTACATATATCCTCAATTTCATTGCAGCGTTTCTTTACCATGCTTAATACGCTGCTTTGTTTATCGAGCGGGATCAATTCTCTTACTGTTGAAATGTGCCGGTGTTCTATAGCTTGCAACTTTTCTTTGTAAGAAGTATCACCTCGGGACGCGAGCGAAGCGGCTTCCAGTAAGGCGTCTGTAGCGCCTCCAAAAGCTGACAGCACAACGATGGTATCGCTATCCTTTTTAATAGCTTGCTGCAAAATGCTAATGACACTATTTATATTTTGTGCATTCGCTACAGAGCTGCCTCCGAATTTTAATACCTGCATAAAAAATAGTTAAAGAAATTTTTGAAATTCATAATGTGCAATAAAATGCATTTTGTTAGTAGCTTAAAGCCCAAAGACTATATGAAGATATTTAACCCTTGCGGGTTGTAATAATTGAAGTGAAAGTAGTGAAAGCTACCATTGCATGTGTAATCGGGATATGATTATTTTTATTTTGCACGATAAGAATTCGAAAATAAGCTAATTGATGGTAAAGAGAAAATTTAAACGAAATTTTTGAAGTATTTTCATGCCTTGTACGATTGCTGCATTTTTTAATTTTAATTCTAATTTCTAACAATGGACAATCAAGCTTCCCGGGGGCTGCAGCATTTCAAAAATTATGTTGGCATAAAATTTCAGTTATACAATAGCCTTTTTACGTCACTGCCCTTCCATCGTATCGAAAAAACAGGAATTCTCCTATCCCTTTTTGTAAATATTTGTGAAGAAGGTTACAAAAAGAAATTAAGCCCGAAAGAGATCATTGACGAATTTTTTCAGAAGCACACTTCTTTTACATCGCAGCCTGAGCAACTTGATCTTCTATTTCGCTTTACGCAGTTTGTGGAAAGGCAGGTCGTTTTATTTGATGCACTGGAAGATGCCGCTTTTCTGCACGTGCATGAGACCAGTGGTGCCGGCACCTTGAAACAATTAGAACTGGAAGTGCTTCAAAATAAAAAAGAAATGGAACTGGTGAAAAAGCTGGAAACTTTTTCGGTGGAGCTTGTTCTTACGGCACATCCAACCCAGTTTTATCCGGGCTCCGTGCTGGGCATTATCAATGATCTTTCCAAGGCGCTTAAAGAAAATAATGCTGCGCAAATAAATATGTACCTGCAGCAGCTCGGTAAAACGCCATTTTTTAAAAAAGAAAAACCCTCTCCTTACGATGAAGCGTTAAGTCTTTTATGGTACCTGGAAAATGTTTTTTTTGCTGCAGCAGGAAGAATACTTTCCTTCTTAAGAAATCAATTTCCCGAGGCGATCAATCAAAATAATCCAATTATTAAAATGGGATTCTGGCCTGGTGGCGACCGGGATGGTAACCCTTTTGTAAATTCGGAAACTACATTAAAAGTTGCGGATGCGTTACGCGGCGGCATCATTAAATGCTACTATCTTGAAATACGGAAATTGCGCAGGCGACTCACTTTTAAAACTGTCGACGTGCTTTTAGCCGATCTTGAGAAGCAGCTCTATAATAACATTTTCATTCCCGGCAACCGGACACGCTTAACCAAGGCGGAAATTCTGGATGTCCTGAACACGATACGGGAAACGCTTATTTATCAGCATAATGGTTTATTCCTTCATCTGGTAGATAATCTCATTAATAAAATTCATGTTTTTGGATTGCATTTCGCTTCATTGGATATAAGGCAGGATAGTTCAGTGCATAAAAAAGTGTTTGAGGCGATCGCTTCCTCCGGCGATATTTTACCTGCCGGTTATTCAAAATGGGAGGATGATAAAAAGATTGAATTTCTTACCACGATTTCGCAGGCACTTGCAGAAAAAGACTACGAAGATCCCATCATTAATGATACTATTGAAAGCATAAAAGCAATAAAGCTGATCCAGGAATATAATGGAGAACCAGGCTGTAACCGCTATATCATCAGCCATTCCAGCAGTGCCCTAAACGTGCTGGAAGTGTATGGCTTATTCATCTTATGCGGATGGAAAAAAGAGGAACTCCATGTGGATATCGTTCCTCTTATTGAAACTATCGAAGATTTAAAAAATGCGGATTCTATAATAAAAACTTTATACGAAAATAAAGACTACCGGGAACATTTAAAAAGAAGAAATAACAGGCAAACGATCATGCTTGGTTTTTCCGACGGCACCAAAGATGGTGGTTACCTAATGGGAAACTGGAGCATTTACAAGGCAAAAGAACAACTGACTGCAGTGTCAAAAGAGTACCATATTGACGTGGTTTTCTTTGATGGCCGCGGCGGACCTCCGGCCAGGGGCGGTGGTAAAACACACAAGTTTTATGCGTCGATGGGTAAAAACATTTCTAATAAAGAGATACAGTTGACCATACAAGGCCAAACGGTAAGTTCTAATTTTGGAACGATCGATGCTGCTCAATATAACATTGAACAATTGATACATGCCGGCATTTCAAATGATCTTTTTTCTAACAGGCATGTTACATTGCAAAAAGAAGAGGAGACACTATTGCAGGAACTGGCAGATGAAAGCTTCACAGCATATTCCGCACTAAAAAATCATCCTGACTTTATTGATTACCTCACACACATAAGTCCCTTGCAATTCTATAGCAAAACCAATATTGGCAGTCGTCCGTCGAAACGAGGCAGTTCTGGTAAATTAAACCTCGAAGACCTTCGCGCTATTCCTTTCGTAGGTGCTTGGAGCCAGCTTAAGCAAAATGTACCGGGATATTACGGAGTGGGAACGGCGTTAAAAAAAATGGATGAAGATGGAAGATTTGCCCCACTTAAAACTTTGTATCAAAATTCTTTATTTTTTAAAACGCTTATTGATAACTGCGAAATGGCCATGAAAAAATGTTTCTTTCCACTTACTGAATATTTGTCAAAAGACGAAAAATACGGGGAGATATGGAATATGATCTACAAAGAATACGTGATCACCGAAAAATATCTCTTTCAGCTAAATGGCAGGAATGAATTAATGGCTGAATATGCTATTGAACAATCATCAATAGGCATGCGGGAAAAAATAGTGTTACCATTGGTGACCATTCAGCAATTTGCCATTGCGGGTATTCGAGAACTGGAAAAACAATTGGTGGTTAATACAACAAAAGATACCCTGGAAAAGCTGGCTATGCGTTGTTCCTTTGGTATTATTAATGCCGGCAGAAATTCTGCTTAATAGAAAATTTTTTTTGAACAAAAAGTCAATTGAATTTTTCTGTATTCATTTCATTTTGTTTACTATTTCAAGATCGCCAATAGATAACGATTCCCACCATTCATCGGATACATCTTCTAGCCGGTATTCCGTATCGATGTCGTAGTCGCCATTTTTATCGATTTGATAAAAACAATTATTCAATGTATCCAATACGCTGTTTATTGACTTTAATTCTACAAAAAATAAGCGGCTTACAATTTTTTTATTTGCGTGCTGCTCCAGCATTTCCACTCGTTTTTCAAGGTCACCTATTTTGTCGTCTCTCCAGGCCAGAAAAATACAGGCAATAATAATGGCAAAAATGAAAGCTATAATTATTATTGTTGACATTCGATTTTAAAGTTTAAACCGGAAATTTTTTTAGCCACGAACTTCACTGATTACACGGATTTAATTTAGTTCAATTTACTAAATTGATTCGTGGGAATTTCTGTCATTTGTCTCGTTTTCTAATTCCGGTAATTTGCTTAATTGATCTGTTTCATTTTTTAGCCACGAATTTCACTGATTACCCGGATTTAAATTTGGTCATCTACTAAAATTAATTCATAAAAATTCACTCAATTCGGGACTTTTCCTGATTTCAGTAATTCGCATTCATGGGATAATTTTTAAAAGCCTTTCATCGATATGAAAGCCTTTGAAGATTGCCCCAATTGAAACAATTGATATTTATATGTTTATAATTTGATCTACCCAATAGACAGCTCAGGTTTAAAAGATGGCATTTTTTTGTAAACCGGTTTTACTACTTTTTTGTCAATTATTGCAAAATATATCCAGCTAAGAACCATAGATAATACCAGGCTGGATAAAATTGAGATCTTTGCTATGTCCCTGAAAAGCTCATCGTGAAAAGCAAGTGTGGTTGTAAAAATAGACATGGTAAATCCGATTCCCGCTAACGAGCCTACGCCCAATAATTGCCTGAGATTTGTATTGGTTGGAAGCTTTGCAATTTTTAAAGATACCATCGCCCTGCTAAAAACAAAGATGCCTACAGGTTTGCCAATTACCAGTCCCGCCATAATTCCAATGCTTATGGAATCTCTTAAAGAATTTACCATATCCGGCGGAATCATTATTGCTGTATTTGCCAAAGCGAAAAGTGGTAAAATAAAAAAGTTTACGGCTTTATGGATAGCCCTTTCCAGCCTGGGTAACGCATTTACCGGCATGGCAAAGGCTACCAATACTCCGCTGATGCTTGCTTCAATTCCTGAATTAAAAATCAAATACCATAAGATGAGCGATAAAATAATTTGCACGACACCGGGTTTAATTTTTAGATAATTGCAAACCCAAAACAAACTATACACCAATGCGCCCAGAAGAAGAAACATCCATTGAATATGATTGCCATAAAAGAGCGCTATCACTATGATCGCACCGAGGTCATCAATAATTGCAAGCGCCATCAAAAAGATTTTCAGGCTTGCCGGTACCTTCTTACCGAATAACGAAGCGATACCGAGTGAAAAGGCAATATCAGTTGCGGTGGGTATTCCCCAGCCATGAACAAAGCCCGTATTCATGTTGAACGAGCAATAGATAAGCGCCGGAACCGTCATGCCGCCAAGGGCTGCTCCAAAGGGAAGAATTGCTTTTTTAAAACTGGATAATTCACCAACCAGTAATTCTCTTTTTATTTCCATACCTGCGAATAAAAAGAAGAATGCCATTAAAAAATCATTGATCCATTTCAAGCCGGAGTGAGGCAACGCGACAGGAAGATGGTAGTGCAATTCTGTATTCCATATCCCACGATACCATTCCCCATTTCCTGTGTTGGATGCGATTAACGAAATAAGGGTGCAGGACAGCAAAAGAATTCCAATGAACCTGCTGTCCGAAATAAAAAATTTTATCGGGTTGATCGCGTTTTTAAAAAATCTTTTCACCGGTCTTGCTTTTAAAACTGTTAAGCTTTTAAAAAAAACAAGCTGTAAATATTTTACAGCTTGTCTCAAAAAATTCATTAATCAACATAACCATGAACACCCATTTCAGGAATATCCAACCCTGCTATTTCATCTGCGGCATCTGATCTGAGTCCGATTGATGTTTTAGCACATATCTTGAAGAATAAGTACATCACGATAAAGACGAAAATAAAACAGGTTAATCCTCCTATTAATTCAGCCAAAAATTGTTTTGGATCACCGTAAAACAAACCCTTTACGGTTCCCGGAACGCCATTCCATCCGTCACCATAGGAGCCATCTGCAAATAAGCCTAAAGACAGAACACCCCAGAATCCATTAGCGCCATGTACTGCAAAGGCGCCAACGGGATCATCTATTTTAAGATTCTTTTCAACAAAGAAGGCTGCGAAAATGACCAGTAAGCCTGCAATGACACCAATAATTACTGCAGAAAGAGAATTTACAAACGCACACGGAGCAGTAATGGCTACCAGGCCGGCCAGCATGCCATTGGCCATCATTCCCGGATCCCATTTCCCGGTTTTTGCCTTCATATACATTGCGGCGGCAAATGCGCCCGCAGCACTCGCCAGCATCGTATTTACGGCTATTACGGCGATGCGCATATCATTGCCCGATAAAGTGGAACCGGGGTTAAAACCAAACCAGCCAAAAGCAAGAATAAATGTTCCAATGATCGCCATGGGAATATTGTGGCCGGGAATGGTATTGACCGATCCGTCTTTGCCATATTTTCCGATACGCGGCCCAATCACCATGGCGCCCACTAAAGCCGCCACACCGCCTACTTCGTGCACTACCGATGAACCGGCAAAATCGACATGTCCATGCCCCAGGCCAAAATTCACCCCTAACTGTGACAACCATCCGCCTCCCCAAACCCAGTTACCAAAAATCGGGTAAACAAACATAGATATGAAGAATCCAAAAACTATGAAGGATTTAAATTTCCACCTTTCTGCCATGCCTCCGGTGGGAATAGTGGCCGTTGTATCCATAAATACCATTTGGAAAAGAAATAATGTAAAAACACCTACATCGTAAACCTTGCTGTTCAAAAAATACCCGGCTTTGCCCCAAAGGCCAAAATCGTGTCCAAATAAATGAACGGTAAATTCGCCGCTGGTTACTCCGGGAGCACCCCCTAATGAAGCGACATTTAAACCTCCTCCAAACATAAATGCAAATCCGCAGATCCAGAATCCCAGCATTCCAATGCCATAAACCATAAAATTCATAGCCATGGTGTGGGCCACATTTTTCTTTTGTGTAAATCCGGTTTCAACCATGGCAAATCCCGCCTGCATAAACATTACCAGGAATCCCGCAATTAAAGTCCACATAATATTAACGGCAATTTTAGTATGCCCTGCATCTGCGGCCACTTCTTCCATTGTTGGCTTACCGGCCGTTGCAGCGGTTATGTCATTGATCGTTCCTGTTTTGGCCCCGGTTGCGTCCTGGGCAAATGAAGGAATGGCAATTGCAATAAATAATAAAAGGATCACCGGAATAAAAATTTTCATGAAACCTTTATTAGAAAAGCCGGCCATCCCTGGAAAATGAGAAAATTTCATAGTTAAGTTTTTTGATTATGGTTGAATAATTGTCTATTACAAAAATTAAAAATGATAAGTGGCTGCAAGCAGGGCGGTTACCGTGGATTTGGTTCCTGTGCCATCACTCTTTTCAAAAATGGAATTTTTAGCGGCATCCAATCTCAATTCCGGAATTATAGTAAGATTTCCAATTCTGAAATTTGGAGAAAGCGTTATGTCAAATATGCTAGTGCTGTCAATGCCTGTGCCGGCCCCCACAACGCCTTTTTTATTATCAAAATATTCCGCACGCAGCGTAATACCAAACGCCGCAGTAGGATCAACATTCAGGTAAACGGCAGAACCCCACCAACTGGCGCCTGCGCCGCCTTCAGGTTTGGTAGTTTGCACCGTACCATTATAGCCCAGGCTAAACTTATCTGATACTGCACCGGTAAGCACCAGGTCAAACTGGGAAGTGTTGAAAGAACCACCGTAAGAACCCTGGTAATTTAAATACGCCTTTATCTTGTCATTGGCAGTCGCAGTACTGAACTGAGCAATTGCGTATCTCCGCGATGTTGCCTGTGCAACTACGTCGGTCGTGTTAGCAACACCAAGCATTAAAGCGCTTTTTTTACCGAGTCCGATATCGGCTTTTAAACCTGTGTGTGAAAAAGGGCCGTAGGAAAACATATAATCCATGCTATAGTTACGGTTCAAATAAGCGTCGGTAACCTCATAACCAATATGCGTAGCCCATTTACCCATCGTTAGTTTAAATTTATCGCTTATAGCATAGCTTAGGTAAGCTTGCTTTACTGCGAATAAAGTTGTGTGGGCGGGATCGCCATAAGAGAACTCTTCTGCCCGGGGCCCGAACCCAAGATCTACCGTAGCGCTGGCCTTCCCAAAGCTGTGATCAGCCCGGATGCTGGCCATTCCAAGTTGAAACGAGTTTTGCGAATTGGTAAAACTTGTAAGATTGTTTGTACCTGTTTTTGGATCATTAAAATTATACCGGAAATACGTATCCACTGATCCCGTGATTGTAGGTGCCGGGGAGGCAGGTTTTGTTGAATCACTTTGTGCGTAAGCAGAGGTGATTCCGAAAAATACCATTGGAACTAAGAAAATTTTTCTTAACATTGTTTTTGGTTTAAAGATTAATAATGAAGGGGTGTAGCTAATAAACTTTTCTCAGAAGTTTATTTTTTCAGCTATGCCCCTTTCCTGCTCATTTAAGATTCCGTTGTTTTTTACCAGCAATGTACCTTGTAGATATTTCTCGTTATGTTGTGAGGCGTCTAATCCCATTTCTTCATCTGCCATACT
>JALZAJ010000392.1 GCA_030948465.1 Bacteroidota bacterium | reverse complement strand
GATTTTCAAACGGTCTTTTACGAAATACCCGCTAACACGCAGATTGAGGAGGTACCGATAAAAGAACTTGATGCAAACTGGCGATTGCGAAGTGGTTATTCTTATTGCCAGGCAATAGGTAATCTATGGTACGATAAAAAAGATTCCCTGGTATTAAAAGTACCTTCAGCTGTTATTCCGGATGAGTTCAATTTTGTTATTAAAACGACTTCACCTGAAATTGGGAGGATAAAAATAAAAGATAACAAACCATTTATACCGGATGAAAGATTAGAAAATATTTTGAGAAGTGTAGACATAAAAAAACTTAAGCAGATCAGTTCTGCAAAAAGATAAGATCAACGTGAAATTGAAAAAAAGGCTACTTGCCCGGCACACAAATTGAAAGTTGCCTAGTTTATAAAAAGGTGGTGAAAGCCAGAGATGCTTTTTTGAAAGGTAGAACTTGCATAAACCAAGAAGGTTTTTTGAGGAGCTCTTAAATTTAAAGTGGTTCTGATAAACCTTCTTGGTTTGAGCGAAGATGTTCTTCTTTGAGGCAAGATCCGATTCTCAATCTTCAATTGAATCATCTTTTAAATAAATAGTGTCTGCAAGAAAACGTTCAAATCGCCTATTGATAAGTATTACAGCCGAAAAACAGTTACGAACATCTGTTGATAAGTGTTGATTTTACTGGATTTCAGTATAGTTTTTGCTCTTTATTGGCAGCTAAAACACTGTCCCATGCGTCAACGTTTTGAACAACAAATGAATCTTCGCACCATAGCAATTTCCGATGTAAGATTTCCATTAAGAAGCCGCGATGAATTACCACCTGTTTTAAAAGCATTGCAATATATTTTTGTAACACCGGAGCTAAACGAGAAAGTATTTTCATTGCTGGAAAATAAAATAGTTTCCAGCAAAAAGAAAACAGGACGCCCGGGGATGGACCTTTGGCATATTCTGGTGCTGGCAGTCGTTCGCCACGCACTTAGTACCAACTGGGACCGCCTGGAATATTTAGCTAATTATGATGAATTATTAAGAAGGACAATGGGCGTGCATGCCACAGCATTTATAGAAAAAGATAAAATCGAATTTGGTTATCAAACTATATTAGATAATGTGCAGTTAATTGATGAAGAGTTGTTACAACAAATTAACTCCCTTATTGTGGAAGCAGGGCATTCATTGCTTAAAAAAAAAGAGGAAGAAGAACTTAGGCTTAAAACGGACAGTTATGTTTTAGAAACGAATGTGCATTTTCCCACCGATTTAAATTTGTTGTGGGATAGTTCACGAAAGTGCCTTGATATGATTAAAATATTGAAAAGGGAAACCAAACTGGAAGGCTGGCGAAAAATTAAACATATCCGCAAAACCATCAAAAGTATTTTCCGGGCTACATCGCAGCAGGTATTTAAAGGCAAAAAAGAAGCGCGTAAAAAACAAAGCGTAAAAATATATTTGCAACATACCGAAGATTTGGTTGATCGCTGCGAGGTCATATTGGATAGTAATATTGTTGCAGCCAGCCCGGCTGCAATACTGGCCCTTATTGGATTACAGCACTACAAAGACTATGCTGTAAAGATGATAGGTTTAGTGCGTCGCCGTTTAATAGAAGACGAAGTAATACCTGCTGCCGATAAAATTTATTCCATTTTTGAATCTCACACAGAGTGGATTACTAAAGGCAAGTTGAACAAACGCGTAGAGTTAGGGCACCTGTTGCTGATCACTACCGACCAACATAATTTTATTGTAGATTACAAGGTGATGGAAAGTGAAAAAGATCCTTCGCAGGTAGCCCCTTTAATAGAGCGCCTGCAACACAAGTTTGAAGGTCAAAAAATATACAGTCATAGTTTTGATAAAGGATTTTACAGTAAAGACAACCTGCAAGCCCTACAACAGTCAGGTGTAGCCGAAGTCATTATACCTAAAAAAGGCAAGCTCAATAAAGAAGAAAAACAAAGAGAGAGTAGCAAGGAATTTAAAAAATTACGCTATGCCCATTCAGCCGTGGAAAGCAACGTCAATATGCTGGAGCATCATGGGCTACATCGCTGTGCTGACAAAGGATTACATGGCTTTAAAAGATATGCGGGATTAAGTGTGTTGGCATATAATCTACACATACTGGGCAACTGCCTTAACGAACAGGAGAGACAAAAAGAAAAAAAGCAGCTTAAAAAACAAGCCAGGCTTTATAAAAGGGCAGCCTGACCGGAATTTGAAAAACTATTGACTCAAATAATAACAGTACTATGCCCCGTCGAAAAAAATACAACGCAAAAAGGCAAATAAAAGGCTATATAAAAATAAAGTAGATAAAATATTTTTTGATTAGTGGGCGCCATGCCATAACTGACCTTGCCCCTTATCAATTGAATCTGATTTTTTTTAAAAGCAGGAGTTTTCTTGCAGACACTAATTAGATGCCATTCTTTTTTATTTCCTGTGCAAAAATTTACTTTTTATTTATTTGACGGGTAACTTATAACGTGGTTTAATACCGACATTGTACAATAACGTAACGTTAACAGCGACCGGCTATCGCCATTATGCTCAGCACTTATGTAACGCGCAATCAGCGGTTATTCAATGAAAATGAAAAAATCATTGAATATTAAAGTAATGTTGAAAGTTCTTAATCTAAAATTTAACAAGCTTAATTTACCGGTTTAGGAAACTTGTGAATAATTGAGAGTTGGTTATTATTAAATTCCTTTTTGATTTACATTTATTAATGAAAAAAATACCGGAATAATTTTCAATTTATATTTCCCATAAAATATGTCATCAAAAAAACCCAGGGCGAGAGACTTAGGAATTCCTTTTGAAGGTGAAACGGGGAAGCATAATGCTATTACAGATGTTGCGGGAGTTGAGGTTGGCTATACAACCTTAATTGAGGGCGATGGAAAATTACAAAAAGGAACCGGCCCAATAAGAACCGGTGTAACCGCAATTTTCCCCGCGGGCAAAAAATATAATCCTGTATTTGCAAACTGGTTTTCACTTAATGGAAATGGGGATATGACGGGAACTCATTGGATAACTG
>JALZAJ010000384.1 GCA_030948465.1 Bacteroidota bacterium | reverse complement strand
TAGGTAAAGTTTACATTATAAATATCAGAATAAGCTGCCGGCGGAATAACAATCGTATCGTTATCCACGGTCATAGTGATATTGCTTATATACCTCGAAGGCATAGCACCATAACCACCGTAATAGGTTTTTTTATCAATGCGCACCAGGTATTTTTCATCATAAATGAATTTATGTTTTGCGGGATCAAAAAGCGAAATACTAATGGTGGCTTTAATACCGTCACCTTCAAAGGTCATGTGATCGATGCCAAATGAAGTAAAAGGAATTTTTTTAAATTGTGCCTTGCCCACGCTTTCGCTTATTCCCGATAAGGTGAATGCTGCGAGGTCGTTGCGAATTTCTCCCTTTGGAAACTTGGCAAAGGATTCTGTTTTTCTTCGTGTGTCCTGGTAATCTAACTCACGCTGTGCTGTACACGTAATTGCATATAAAATTCCTATCGCTGCAAAAAAAATTTTCATATTCCTTTATTTCTTGTGAAGCTTAAAAGTAAAAGAAGGAAGGTTAAGAAAAATAAAAATTATGCGACGGAATTCTTTTTAAAAGCGGGAAATATAAGAGATGAGATTTTTTTAACCATCACTTATTGCTGCGGAAAGGCTTCGCAAAAAAATCATCAATCTTTTTATTGAATTCATCTTTATGCTCCTTAAATGTTGCATGCCCTGAATTGGGAACGATCCATAAATTGCTTTGCGGAATATTTTGAGAGATCAACGCGGTGTGCGCCGTGGTTATTACGTCGTGATCGCCGCATATAATCAGGGATGGAGATTGAATCGAATGCAACGATGCCAGGGAAATATTGGGCTGTTGCCAATCAAGCAAGAATAATTTCCAGCCAGTTTTTTCTTCAGCGGTCATTCGTTTTTTATCTTTTAAGGAATCGTAAACTGCTTTATCATCCAACCATTCGGCTGCCGTAATTGCTGACGAATCAGGCCATAAATTTGCACCGGTAGATGCCAGCTTAATAACTTTGCCAGGATGCCTTATCGCAAGCAATAACGCGCTATTTCCGCCATCGCTCCATCCAATTACATAAGCCGAATCAACATGAAGTGCGTCCAGCAAAGCCGCTTCATCATCTGCCATCATTTCAAAGCTCAGAGAGTCCGCATCGTCTTTTGATTTGCCCTGGGCGCGACTATCAGCTATTATCACTTTATACTTTTTGGAAAAATAGGGAATGTTAGCGGCAAAAGTTTTTATACTGCCGCCATTGCCATGAATCATAAGTAATGGCTTCCCGGTTCCATAAACCTCGCAATACATGGTAAAGCCGCGGATGTTGTAATATTTTCCGGCATCCGGGTTGTTGCCATAAGGGATCGGTTTTTGTTTGCAGGATAAAAAAAATGAACCTGCCAGCACAAGAGAAATATAAAAGAAGAATTTTTTCATACCTGAAAATAAGAAGAACTTTGACAGGTTTAACAACTAATGATGTAAGTTCTTGTTCAGCGGGTAGGCATTTCCGTTATAAATGCGTCTCAAGGGCTTTTGGTGAGAAGGCCAAACTTCCTATCAGGATACGAAAAAAATTTGTCTGGCATTAAAAATAATATTGCTTTTCAAAAAGGTGTATTTAGCGGGTGTATTTGTGTGCCAAAGCGAGCAGCTCTTCAATTTCAAAAGGTTTTAAAATGAAATCATTAGCACCGCATTCCAAAGCGATCTCTTTTGTATCCCTGTTAGCCGAAAACATCACTACGGGAATATTGCTGGTTTTCGGATCGGCTTTTAATTCCTTGCATATTACTTTTCCATCTACACCCGACATCCATATATCCAGAAATATCATGTCGGGGTTTTCTTTGCATAGCAATTTCACTTTTTTTCCATCCATGGTTGTGATTACAAAAAATCCATCGTCCTCAAGCAGAATTTGCATTACATCCACTATTCCTGCATCATCATCTGCTACTAAAATTTTTTTCATTTTTTAATATTGTAAATTTTTTATTCGGGCTACCTTTTTATATTATCAAGAGTGTCAACTGCCGGTTCATTTGAAACAGAAGGGATAAACTTGCATCCTTGTGCTTCTACCTTTGGCCAGGCTTTTGCAGAATGATAAAAGTAAAAATCTTTTCTAAAAATTATGTGCCGGATTGAATTAATCTAAAATATCGTTCCCATTGTAAATCCATTCATTGCAAGAATGCGTGCCGCATTCAAATACGATATGATTTAGTTTTAGGTTTGTCTTTAATGGCGTATAGTAATTTTACGCAGTGAATTTACTATTCTAAATTTACCGGGTTTTATAGTTTTTTTATTTGCTGATCTTACTGTCTCCTTTTAAATAATTTCCGGTCACTCTTTGGTAAGCATCGGAAGTATTTCTACCAGCCATGCCGTCAATCCTGAGCTGCTGGCCAACACTGTTTAGAAGTTTCTGTAATTGTAAAGCATTGTCATGAACATTCGTTGGATCAAAAATAACTTCTTCGCCCAGGTTTTTAATTTGCGAGATCAAATCTTTTTCTCCTGCGATAGCAATTTGCAATTCACTCATTCTTCGTAAAATTACTGCTGTCCCAATTTGCGCGGAAACAGCCTGCGGATCGAAGACATTATCTTTTACATATTTCCCTTTGGAATATTGGTTAGAGCCACTCCACAAATATGGAGAGTTGATATTATTTTTCCGGTAGCCGAAACCGTTATATTTTTCAAAAGAATATAACATGCCACTGATGCTCCAATCCGGCCACTGCGCAAAACCTTCGATATTTAAAGCATCCACTGCGCTGTCAAAAAAAGTAAATGGCGGGTTTCCATTTTTAGGATTTCCTTTTGGAACCTGAACCGTTCTTCCCGCGAGCGGATCACCATTGTGCAAATGCTTATTAAAATTGCAACCGCATTCCATGTTATGAA
>JALZAJ010000380.1 GCA_030948465.1 Bacteroidota bacterium | reverse complement strand
CGGGGAGGCTTTTATCGTGGAGCTTGTAACGAAAACCGTTAGCATGTAAAAATTGGCGCACCAGCATTTCATGCTTTGTGTTCTTGCCTTTAATGGCAGCCATGTTTTTACTTCGTATTTCCTGGGTGTGTACATCGGCCATAGAGTAAAGTTATAGAAGATAAAAAATTTTATCTTTATTGTATGATTGATAACAGCGAATCGTTCAATTAGTAAAATAAAGGTTATGAAAGAGATAGCGTTAATGAAAAAACAAGCAAAAAAGTATTTAGATACTGCCGATGAAAAAGTAGTAAAAATGGTGTATGCCATGCTGGAAGTGGATGCCGAAACAGATTGGTGGGATGATGTAAGCGACGAAGCAAAGGCTTCAATAGAAAGAGGTTTAAAAGATGCCGAAGCAGGAAAGGTTACATCTCATAAAGAGGTTATGAAAAAATACAAGAAATGGCTATCATAATTAAATGGACAAATGAAGCTAAGCAAACCTTTGATAAAAATATCAGTTACTTAATGGAGGAATGGACAGAAAGAGAAATCAGGAATTTTGTAAAACAAACAAATTATATAATATCAAGGATAGCTGCTCATCCTGAAATGTATCCTGCATCACGAAAAATCCAAAATCAGGAAGGCCGCAATTAATAAATACATAATTTTATATTACCGGTACTACTCCACAAAGAAAGAGGTAATGCTCTTAACCCTTTGGCATAATAAACAAGATCCGAAGAAATTAAAATACTAAAGAGCAGGCTTTGTATTCTTGCCTTTAATAGCTGCCATCAGCTAAAGCGAGACAAGTTGTTTTTACCGCGTATTTCTTTGGTGTACACATCGGCCATACATTAAAGTTATAGAAGATAAAAAATTTTATCTTTATCGTATGATTGATAACCAGCAAATCATTAGCATCTTAAAAGAGGCTAAGCCATCTCTTCAAAAAAATTATTGAATTACATCTCTTGCCTTATTCGGTTCATACAGCCGCAATGCCGCTATTGCAGGTAAAAGCGATATAGATGTGATGGTGGAATTTTCTGAACCCATTGGTATACGCCTTATAGATCTTGCATATGAACTGGAAGAAATTCTTCACCACAAAGTTGACCTGGTATCTACATTGCCACCTTGTTTAGCTACTTTTTTACTTTGTTCAAAAGATTCGGGGTTTACTGCTTGCGATATTCTTTAGTGGAAGCTTCGGCAAGCATGTTTAAAATCAGTTCAGTATTGGTCATGTTATCCCGGAGGTTTTCTTTTTTTAATCCTTTAAGGATTTTGTATTCTTTGGTTGTTTTATCTGCCCAGGCTTTAGTAATAATATCCGTAAGAGCGGCGAATTGGGTTCCTTCTTTCAACCCCTTACTTTTCCATTCATCTGTTAACTCTTTGCGTATTTCAATGCTTTTCAGCCGTTGGTTAATCCAGTTTTCAGAATAGCCTAATTGCAAATATTGCTCTAAGGCCCTGTCAATAGTCAACTCGGGATCTTGCATTTCGTCTAATCTTTCTTCGGCTATCTTTGCAAGCCATAGTTTAAAAGGCTCGGCTTTGGGTGAAGGTATTGATTGAATTAACCTGAATAGCTGTTCAGTATCTGCTACATCGGTGATTCGCATTTTCCCATCTTCGGCAGCCATTTTCAACTGTCGCAGTATTTGGGACAGTTCACTTCCTTCAGCTTTAAGTTTTGTTTTTAAAGCGTTCCGGTATTTCCTGGGCCTTGGGCTACCGGTCAATACTTCTATTACATCAATAACAGATACATACCATTTCTCTTGCTCTTCGTCCCATAAGGTTCTTATTAATTTATTTTAAAATATTTTTATAGATGCTCGTTTTTCCATTATCAACTTTGTTTATGATGGTGGTTTAGTTTTCCGAATTTCTTACAGCAATTCCTTTGTATAAAAAATCAATCTTTAAAAATTCATCCATGTGAAATTGCAAAAACTCTTTCTTTGGATAATACTTCTCTTGAATAATTTTTGTTCTATTTAATAAAGCAAAATATTTTCAATAATATTCCTCTTTATATTCTTTTTAAGTAAGAAGATAAAGCGATTTTAAATTTTTCTATAATACCTATATGGCCTTTATCATAAGTCATACGGCAAATCTACAAAGTGCGAAGTAAGGAAATTTAGTACGCTGCAATCAATATCTCTGCGGGGATTTTTAATTTTTCATGCAACTCTCTTATCATATTAAGTGAGAGTTTGCGCCTGCCACTAAGTATTTCAGATTTACGGCTGCGGCCCCCAAGTATTTTTGTTAGCTCCTTATCATCTACCTGCCCTTGTTCCATCCTGAATTTTATAGACTCTAAAGGATGTGGCGGCGGAATGGGGTAATGTTTTTCCTCATAAGCTTCAACTAATGTAAAAAGAATTTCAAATTCATCACCTTCAGGAGTATTATCCTTTGCTCCCCAAAGTTCTTCAACTCGCTTAAGCGTTGTTTTAT
>JALZAJ010000306.1 GCA_030948465.1 Bacteroidota bacterium | reverse complement strand
GGCAAAGGAAGAAAAAAATATCGCGGCTTTTAATACCGTAAGCAAAGCTTTTGAAACAGGCAATCCGGCCAGCATTGACAGCGTAGTGGCTGATGATTTTGTGGATCACACAGATCATGGCGAAGTAAAAGGAAAAGACAGCCTGAAGGCAATGATCACCATGGAACATTCTAAGTTTCCGGACATGAAAAACGAGACTAAAAATACGGCTGCCAGCGGCGATTATGTGTATGGCTGGATGCATTATAGCGGCAGCAGCGACGGCAGTATGGGCATACCTAAGGGACCGTTTGATATGATGAGTGTCGAACTCGTAAAATTTAATAATGACGGTAAGGCGGTGGAGCACTGGGCTTTTATGCAACCTTCGGATATGATGAAGATGATGGGGCCGCAACCGCCAATGAATACGATCACCGATACTGCGGCAACTATGAAGTAAGGGATAAACATTTTTATTTAAGCCGGGTTGACAGCCTGGCTTTTTTTGTGCCCGTTGATTTCGTTGCGGAACAAATATTACAAACAAATGATGGTTCTAATTTTTGCTCATAAAATTCCCTGAAGATTTTTGCGTTTCCTTTTTACATTTACCTAAAATTATTTTTTATCATGATTACCAGTTATTCTATCGGCAAAATGTTTAAAAATAAAACCTGGCACGATCTGCACCAGCAAAGCTTATCTTATGGCCAGCGTGTTGCCGATAGGGTGGCCAGGGTAATGGGCTCGTGGGCTTTCATTATTTGCCAGACCATGTTTGTCTTGCTGTGGATGCTGTTAAATATTGTTGGGTTTATGCGTCACTGGGATGCCTACCCGTTTATCTTGCTAAACCTTTTGTTTTCTACACAGGCTGCTTATGCTGCCCCCATCATTATGATGTCGCAAAACCGGCAGGGAGAAAGGGATAGGGTGCAAGCTCAAAAAGATTACCAGACCAATGCTGATGCGAAAAGGGAAATCGAAGAATTGCAATTGCTGTTAAAGTCGATTGAAGTTGAAAAATTAGACAGAATAATAGAGATGCTTAAAGCAATGAAAAGTTGAAAAGATTAATTGCACCCCTGAAATATTATTTTTGATTTTTGATAAATAATTTGAATTGCAATAATTTTAAAAATCGCTTGCTTCTCTTACCTTTTCAAAATATTTTATTGAAACTGTATGAAATCAAAAATATTTATCAACTACCGCAAAGATGATAGTCCATGGAATTCCCTTGCCCTGTACCAGGAACTTATCAAACACTTTGGTAAAGAAAATGTTTTCAAAGATTTTAATACCATATTGCCCGGCACTGACTTCGTGGAAAGCATTGAAGATGCTTTGGAATCGTGCGATGTATTGCTGGTTTTGATAAGTGAGCATTGGGCAGACATTAAAGATAAAAACGGAAACCTGAGAATAAATAATCCTGATGATTTCGTAAGGCTGGAAATTGCCACCGCACTCAGGCGAAACATTAAAGTAATCCCCGTGTTATTTGACAATGCAGTGTTACCTCCCGCCGAAGAACTTCCAGATGATTTAAAAAAACTTGCCCGCAGGCAATTTATAGAAATTGATAAAACAAGGTTTGAAGATGATACGGCAAGATTGGTGGAAACCATTAAAAATATTCTGCGACCTTCTGTTGCCGGTCAGAATATGCCGGTGAGTAATGACTCTAAAGAGGAGCCCATTAAAAATGAAGCAGCGCTTAAAGAGGCCACAATTACAAAACCGCCTGTCGCTAATTTATCTGCTTCAGGAAAAAGTTCCGGCGGAAAAAAAACCGGAGTGTTGATTGCTGTAATAGCCGGCATTATTTTGCTGTCTTATTTTCTTTTTAATTTAATTTCAAATAAAAAAGACTCAGCTACCATAGCCGCTCCCGATAGAAAAGACAGTGCGGTTACACAAGCGGACACGGTCAAAAATTCCGCTGTAAATAATACCCGTGATACTGTTTATGCTTCCGAAAAGGGAAACCCGCAAAATACGGCCAACAGCGGGGTAACCAAAGAGAAAGCTGCAGGCAAGACAAGCAATAGCATTCCTCCGCCAAAGACAGCAAGCGCCGCTCAAACTTTTGCAGATTTTAATGCAGCGTACGATGCAGCTTTTACAGATGCTGAAAACAATTTTATAAATCTGAAAGGCGAAACCATTCCCGACCGGCCTATGAATACTCAAACCTTTAAAACCAACGTCTCCATTACTGATCCCGGGGCTGAGGCAGCCAATATTTTCCAGCGAAACAATGAATGGGGATTCCGGTTCTTGCTGCAGGGGCCAGATGAAAAAGAAGAGTCAAGGTTTGAAGACATTGATTGGTGGATCATCCGCACGTTCAATAAAAACAGGATGAAACATCAAAAAATTCCGATCCAATATGGCAAAGTAACAAACCCATTGCAATCTTATGAGTACAAGAGGCTTCCTTATCGCGTTGACTTTAACCGGTCAACTACAGGAAATGTTTACCACTACGAGATTATTATTTATCACAAGGTGAATTAATCATTGGCTTTTATTCTATCCATTATTAGAAAAAGATCACATGGCAAAACCTTCCCCGAAAGAGGACTGGTTTACTTTGCGCTTTGTTGAACTTACTCCATACAAAAAAAATCGTGCAAACCGTGCATTTTGACTCTGCCAATCGCGTATTTTGCGGGAGAGATGAGAATGGAAACCACCTTTGATCCCATAGAAAATGAAACCAGGGTTACCATCACCCTCAGGAATATTCCACCGGGTATAAAGCCGGAAGATAATGAGAAAGGCACACGGCAATCATGGAGAAGCTGACGCGGCATGACCTAAGACAAGAGTATAAATTACGATGCCAATACCTTTTTTTGTAAGACATTATTCATCCTTAGCTTTACAACGTTAAACGATCATTTCCATATACAATTTATTTTATGGCTAAAATTTTAGTAATTGATGATGACAAGCCTATACTTGAAGTAGTGAAAACTATTCTTGTTAATGGAGGCTATGACGTTGAAATTATTTCGGACTGGTCTGAAGTTTTTGGAAAAATAAAATCATACAGACCCGACCTCGTCATTCTTGATATTTTTATTTCCGGATCCGATGGACGGGTCATTTGCAAAGAATTAAAAAAATCAAAAACAACCGTAAATATTCCTGTTATTCTTTTCTCCGCAACCAACCGGTTAGAATCTTACACTAAAGACAGCAATGCGCAGGGATATTTAAAAAAGCCATTCGAAACAAAGGACCTCCTCGATATAGTAAGAGAGAATTTACCGGCTCAATCATTGCAATAAATATGGCGGCCTTTATTTACAAACGCATCAAATTTTACTGTGCTTTCACAGGAAGACTATGGCTGCGAATTTATAATTGAAGTACGCATCGCATCCAGTTTCTCCCAACTTTGAAATGCACCCGATCGGTTTTTTAAGAATAGCAAAAGCTATCTTTATATATTTTCCTGTATCAACGCTGTTTTTATGAATAAACAATTGTTACTTTTCCTGTACTTATTTTATATTAATACAGCTTCCGCACAAAGAGTAAAACAATATCCTGTAAAAGTGGGAGAGATACCCAATAAAGTTCTTCCCCGCGAGGC
>JALZAJ010000290.1 GCA_030948465.1 Bacteroidota bacterium | reverse complement strand
GATGAAAAACTAAAAAATATTTTTCAATATTATTCGATAGAACCGGTGGAGATGGAAAAGGAATTACACTTGTATGCAGCCGGGCTTCTCAACGAAGGCAAAGTAAATGAAGCGTGGCAGGTGCTATTGGCTTTAGCTTAAAAAAATAATAACTTTATGCAATGAGCGCTGTAAAGCTTTTGCCATATTATACCTACGAAGATTATTGCCATTGGGAAGGTCGCTGGGAACTGATCGATGGAATTCCTTTTGCGATGAGCCCGGCACCTACCTTGAGGCATCAGTGGCTGTCAGCAAATATTATTTCCGAATTAAGAGCCGCCATTAAGAAATCAAAATGTAAGCACTGCAGGGTTTATAATTTTATTGATGTAAAAATTAAAGAGGATACTATACTTCAACCCGATTGCACCATCATTTGCAAACCAGCCAAAAATAAATTCCTGGATTTTCCCGCCGCCTTAGTTGTTGAAATTTTATCGCCCGCAACAAGTTTAAAAGATCGCCATACAAAATTTTCACTGTATGAAAAATTTGGGATTAAATATTACATCATTGTGGATCAGGATAAAACTGATGTAGAAATTTATTGTTTGGAAAATTCCAACTATATCCTTCAAGACACTTCCCATAAAACTCCCTTTGTTTTTTCATTTGATGACGAGTGTAGCATCGAAGTAATCACGCAAAATTTCTTCGGATAGCTCTTGAAGTTATGCGGACTCAATCAAGCCAATAAATTTTTCAAGAAGATTACTAACTGAAGCTGATTAAAATTTTATTGACTTGGTTCTCTTATACCAATCGCAATAAAATAATATCTTTATGTAATGAGCGCTGTAAAACTTTTACCATATTATACTTACGAAGATTATTGCAATTGGGAAGGGCGCTGGGAGTTGATCGACGGAATTCCTTTTGCGATGAGCCCTGCTCCTACACCAAGGCATCAGTGGCTGGTTTATAATATTGCATTTGAATTTAAAACTGCCCTAAAAAAAACAAAGTGCAAGCATTGTAAGATGTATGATTTTTTAGATGTAAAAATTAAAGAAGACACAATTTTGCAGCCTGACAGCCTGATAATTTGCAAACCAATCTATAAAAAATTCCTGGACTTTCCTGCCGCATTAGTTGTTGAAATTTTATCGCCTGCCACGAGCTTAAAAGATCGCTATACAAAATTTTCACTGTATGAAAAATTTGTGATTAAATATTATGTAATTGTTGATGAAGAAAAAAATGAGATAGAAATTTATCATCTCGAAAATTCAAAGTACATTCTTCAAAAAAATCCGCGGGATACTCCGTTTAATTTCCTGCTCGATGAAGATTGTACAATCGAAGTTCTTATGAAAAATATCTGGGAATAAAATTCTTTTAACGTTTTTTACTCGTACGTCCACTTATTGCGTTTGTACCTTGCGATCACTTATTATGAAATTATATCTCCTCTGTTTATTCCTGATGCCCGCTCTTCTTTTTGCACAAACTAATTATAGGTATAAAAACCTGGTGCTGGAAGGCGGCGGTGTCCGGGGGCTGGCTTACGCCGGGGCGCTTGAAGTGCTTGAGCAAAAAAGTATTTTGCAGGATATTGAAAACGTTGCTGGTTCTTCTGCCGGTGCTATTGCAGGGTTGATGATCTCGCTTGGGTACAATTCGGTTGAAATTGATTCTATTCTTCAAAATTTAAAAATTCAGCAATTCAATGATGGGAAAGATATTTTTGGAAAAATAAAAAGAGTAAAAAAAGAATATGGGCTTTTTAAAGGTGATAAATTCGAAAAATGGCTTGGACAAATAATCGCATATAAAACCGGCGACCCGAACACTACTTTTTTCGATCTGCACCAAAGACATTTGAATAATAAAACATTTAAAGATTTCTATTGCACCGGTACTAACATTTCGCGCCAGCAATTAGAAATTTTATCATGGAAAACATGGCCGAAAATGCAATTAAAAACGGCCGTTCACATTAGCGGCTGCATTCCGTTTTATTTTAAACCCGTCGCAATTGACAGCATAGGAAACGAAATACCTATAAAAAATACTTTAACGGATTTCAACCTATATGTGGATGGAGGTATGTTATGTAATTTTCCTATCAATATGTTCGATTCAAGCCTTGACGGACGCAATCCTCTCATAAGTGAAAATGTTTTGTACAATCATGAAACACTTGGGCTGAAGCTGGAAAGAGAAAAACAAGTGGAAGAATTTGAGGAAAATAAAACAGCCATCGCACCGTACCAGATCAAAAATATGAGAGAATATACCAGCGCCGTAATGAATCTTATGATGGAAAAGCTTAACCGCAATCCGGCCAATTTGAGTAATGAAAAAGGACGCACTATCTATATTAGTTATGGAGAAATTTCAGGAAGGCCAAGGAAAATTTCCCAGGAAGAAAAAAAGATTCTCCACGATAATGGCTTTGCAGCGGCTGTACAATTTTTTAATGTAAATACGGCTGTTCACTAATTACCATCGCCACTTTGCTTGTATCATTCTCAAAAGTTACCTTTGCCCAAAACATGCTGTTTGTCATTTTCCTGACAAACATTTTTATTTAAAACTATGAACAGTCCCCATTTATCCGAGCAGGAAATTATAAGAAGAGAAAAGCGTGCAGAACTTGCCAGGCTTGGCATGGATGCGTATCCGGCGGCCTTGTACCCCGTGAATGCCAATTCATCTTTTATAAAAAAAAATTATAAAGGCGATGAAAATAAAGAGGATTTCACTAATGTGTGCCTTGCGGGCAGGTTGCTGAGCATTCGCGATATGGGCAAAGCTTCTTTCGCCGTATTACAGGATAGCGCCGGAAAAATACAACTCTATATTCGTAAAGATGATGTATCTAACGGTGACGATAAAACGATGTACGATATTGTCTGGAAAAAGTTGGTTGATATCGGCGACATTATTGGCGTAAAGGGTTATGTATTTACAACAAAAACCGGTGAAACGTCTATTCATGTATCTGAGTTTACCATGCTTTCCAAATCGTTGCGGCCATTACCCATAGTGAAAGAAAAAGATGGAGAAACCTTTGATGAAGTAACCGATGCGGAATTCCGGTATCGCCAGCGCTATGCCGATCTGATTGTTAATCCGCATGTGAAAGAGGTTTTTGTAAAGCGTACAAAAATGATCAACGCCATACGCGATTTTCTTAACGAAAAGGGTGCGCTTGAGGTGGATACTCCCGTGCTTCAAAACATCCCGGGTGGCGCCGCGGCCCGGCCATTTATCACTCATCACAATGCACTGGATGTGCCCTTTTACCTTCGCATCGCTAATGAACTTTTCTTGAAAAGGCTGATCGTCGGCGGCTTCGAATGGGTATATGAATTCAGCCGGAATTTTCGTAATGAAGGCATGGACCGAACCCATAATCCGGAATTCACGGTTCTTGAATTCTATGTTGCCTACAAAGACTATTTGTGGATGATGGAAACGACAGAACAGCTCATTGAAAAAACCGCCTTCGCAGTAAATGGCAATACAAAAATGATTTCCGGCGAAAATGAAATTGATTTTAAGGCGCCGTACAAGAGGGTTACTATGTACGATGCCATTAAAGAATATACAGGCATTGACATCGCAGGTAAAGATGAAGATGGATTGAGAGATGCTTGCCGGCAGTCAGGCATATACGTTGATAAATCTATGGGCAAAGGAAAACTTATCGATGAACTATTTTCCGGGAAATGTGAGCATCATTTTATTCAACCCACATTTATTACTGACTATCCGGTAGAGATGAGCCCGCTTACAAAGAAGCATCGCAGTAAAGAGGGACTGGTAGAGCGTTTTGAATTGATGGTGAATGGCAAAGAGATCGCAAATGCCTACAGCGAATTAAATGATCCGCTGGAACAGAAGGAGCGTTTTGAAGATCAAATAACATTGATGGAACGCGGGGACGATGAAGCGATGTTTGTTGATCATGATTTTTTGCGTGCGCTGGAATATGGTATGCCTCCAACGAGTGGTATTGGCATCGGGATCGACCGGCTTTGTATGTTACTTACCGGCCAGTCTTCCATTCAGGATGTATTACTTTTTCCGCAAATGAAACCGGAAAAGAGTAATGTGCAAGCCGGTAAGAGTGAGGAGGGGCCCATGTGATGAGTGATCCGTGATGAGTGATTCGTTATACCACCTCCTGCGTCTCAAATTGCATTTGGTGCAGCTTGTAATATGAGCCTTTGCGTTGAAGAAGTTCCTGGTGCGTTCCCGCTTCTATTATTTCTCCACGGTCAAGCACAATTATTTTATTCGCTTTGCGAATAGTTGATAACCGGTGCGCAATTACAATGGATGTTCTTCCTTTTATTAGTTTGTCGATTGCCTGCTGTATCAATATTTCGCTTTCACTATCAAT
>JALZAJ010000281.1 GCA_030948465.1 Bacteroidota bacterium | reverse complement strand
CGGGTATAATTTCCAATAATTTCTGCTGTTGGTCTTATTACCCCAAGCACTCTTCGTTCGGGGTTCAGCCGGGGCAGATCATTTTGTTGAATCGTTCTAAGTGCTTTCGCTGAAGCCGTATTGCAGGCCAGGATTACCAGGGGACAGCCTTGTTGAAAAAGCCATTTAACCGCTTGTAACGTGTATTCATATACTGTTTCGAAAGATCGTGTGCCATAAGGCGCCCGCGCATTATCGCCGAGGTATATGCAGTCATATTCAGGCAGGCGGTTTACAATTTCTTTTAAAACAGTAAGCCCTCCATAACCGGAATCAAATACGCCTATAGGAGATGATGTACTCATTATTAAAAAATAAACAAGCCATTCTGTTTAGAGAATGGCCTGAATTAAAATTAATATAACCGGAAAATTTATTTGGTTTTAGGTGCGGCAGTTCCCGGCGTTGGCTCTTTTAACCCAAGTTTTTTTCTTACTAACGGGCCAATGTCATTCGAAGGAGGCATAATTATTAACGCTTCTCTTGGGAGCACGTAAGTATAACCATTTTCTTTTGCAACATCTTCAATTGCTGCCTGCAATTTCTTTTGGATAGGCAAAGAAAGCTCTTGTCTTTTTTGTTCAAACTGGTTCTGAATTTTTTGATCTTCACCACTTAAATCCTGCACCTGCTTTTGAAGCTCTGTTCTCTTTACTTCTTTTAAGCTTGCGCTCATGCCGGAAGAATCTTTATAAAACTTTTGCACCGATTCATTCAAAGCAGTTTGCTTATCCTGTGCATTTTGATATAATGATTTTTGATAGCTATCAAGCTGTGTTTGTACATTTGAAGCTTCGGGCATTAATTGAATAATTTCATCGGCGCTTATGTAACCGATTTTTTGAGCAGTAACAGCATTGGAAAATCCAAATATGCCGGTAGAAATTAAAACGAGTGTAATGAACTTTTTCATTTTTGTTTTTAAGATTTGTTTTTTATAAAGTGTTTAAAAATATGTTTATGGCTGCACCGAAATCTTTGTTTCGCAATTATTTAACACCCAGTTCTTTGAGCACGTCATCGCTCTTGTCAAGTTTTGGGTCGGCAAATATAACGGTAATTCCTTCACTTTTATCCAAAATGAAATCATATAATTTCGAAACAGCTAATTTTTGCACAGCGTTATAAACCCTGTCCTGTATTGGCTTTATAAGCTCCTGGCGTTTTTTAAAAATATCTCCTTCGTAACCAAATCGTTTTCTTTGTAACTCTCTGAGCTCTTTATCTTTATTAAATAATTCATCTTCTCTTTTCTTTTTAAGCTCATCGCTAAGCATTACTTGCTCGGCATCAAACTCTTTATACATCTTATCCAGATCGGCTGATTTTTTGTCAATTTCCTGCTGCCACATTTCACTAAACTGATTTAGCTTTTCCTGGGACGCTTTGTATTCAGGCATTTTTTCCAAAATATATTTCGAATCAATAACGGCATATCGTTGCGCAAACGTGCCTAATATCAATAGGAAGCACGATAATAAAGTAATTATGATTTTTTTCATACTGATAATTTTTATAGCAGAATTTTATTCAGGTTCCTGGCCGAGCATAAACGTAAATTTAGCGGCGCCCTTGATTCCGGTTGTTGAATTTATTCTATCTAACCCTATACCGTAATCGAAACCTAACAAGCCAAACATGGGTAGGAAAAACCGCATACCTACACCGACTGACCTGCGTAATTTAAATGGATTATAGTCTTTAAAACTATACCATCCATTTGCCGCTTCAAAAAAGGTAAGCCCGTATATAGTGCTGCTAGCACTGGTACTAAACGGATACCTCAGTTCGAGAGTATATTTATTAAAAATAGTAAAAAAGTCTTTTGCGGTGCTGATATCCGGGTTGATTTTAGGGTCAGAATTATCGTAAACAGGATACCCTCTGTGTGCTATTATATCATACCCAAGTAAACCGTAGTTATTACTCAAACCGGCATCTCCAAGCTGGAAGCGCTCAAATGGTGACGTGATGGTTTTATCAGTATATCTTCCCAGAAATCCATATTTAGCGGCTGCTTTGAAGATGAATTGCTTATTCTTATCCGGGCCACGCCCCTGGCCAATCGGTACATACCATTCTGCGGTAAAGCGCTCTTTGTGAAATTCAACAAATTTATACTGATCACCTTCTTTTTGAATTGTGGCATTATTTTTAAAAAGGGAATAAGGAGGCGTTAATTGTGTGCTCAATATAAAATTTGAACCGCTGGTTGGGAAAATAGGATTAGGTCCCGCTGAGTTACGGGCAAGCGTTATTTTTAAACTGATATTGTTAGAGATCCCATTCGTAAGCCCCGGAAAAATATTATAATTTTTTAGTTTATATCGCTGAAAATTTAACTGATATATTAGGGCAAAATAATCATCCGGCCATTTCAACTGCTTACCCAATGATACGCTGAAACCGGTTGTTTTAATATAAGAAGAATCTGCATAAGAACGATCATAATATCCAAAGGGATTATAGGCGTTAGCATATTTAGTATCGTAATAGCTTATCGTAAAAGAATTTCTTTTTTTACCACCAAGCCAGGGCTCCGTAAAAGAGAAATTGTAGGAACGAAATTGCTTGCCGTTGCTTTGAGCCCTCACACTTAATTTTTGGCCATCACCACTTGGAAGCGGCTGCCATGCTTTTTTATTAAAAATATTATAGATCGAAAAGTTATTAAATGTGACGCCCAGTGTGCCTGTTAATCCGATACCGCCTCCGAAACCGGCGGAAAGTTCCAACTGATCTGACGATTTTTCTTCCAGTCCCCAGGTGATATCAACAGTTCCGTTGTCAATGTTGGGCACAATACCCGGATTTATTTTTTCAGGATTAAAATAACCAAGCTGTGAAAGCTCACGCTGTGTACGTATTATATCTGCTCTGCTAAATTTTTCTCCGGGAACGGTACGCAACTCACGACGGATTACATAATCTTTTGTTTTTTCGTTACCTGTAATTTCAACCTTACCAATAGTTGCCTGCGGCCCTTCGCGTATTCGTATCTCATGGTCGATCGTGTCATTATAAACAGCCGTTTCAACAGGATCAATCTGAAAAAATAAATATCCATCGTCCTGGTAAAGGCTGCTGATATCACCACCTTCCGGTGAAGGCTGTTTGCCCAATTTTTTATTGAGGGTTTCTATATTATAACTGTCTCCTTTTTTAATACCAAGAAATACACTTAGCAGGGAATCAGAATACTTGGTATTACCCTTCCAGGTAATGTTACCAAAATAATAGTGATGGCCTTCATTCATTTTTATAGCAACGTCGAGATTACCATCCTCTCCATAAGTGGTATCATTAACTATAGTAGCATCGCGAAAACCGAGCGAGTTATAATACGTTAAAATGCTCTGCTTGTCTTCCAGGTATTTTTTTTCATTGAATTTTGCCGAGCTTAGCTTAAAACGAAAATAAGGATCGAGCAATTCCTTGGTTTTAGAGGGAATCAAATAACCGTTAGTACGCAGATATTCGCTGAACTTGAGCCTGTTACTTTTCCCGGAATCAAAGACGTTCTGGTTATAGGTTGGAAATAAAGTAAACCTGCTTTTTTCTTTGGTTCCCTTCATTTGTTTCTTTAATTTACTATCTGGCACCGATTGATTTCCTGCAAAATAAATTTCGTTTACCCGGACTTTGTTATTTTTATTAATAACAAAAATAATGTTGACACCATTTGCCGTTTTATTGTCCTTCGATTCAATTACTTCAACATCCACATTCCTAAATCCTTTATCTACGTAGAATTTTTTTATAATTGCGGAAGAAGTTTTTTTCAGGCTCTCCGTAACTCTTGTTGTTCTGCCTTTTGCAAGTCCGATTTTAGTAGTGAGATCATCGGCTTCCGTTTTACTTATGCCTTTAAATTTAAAAGAAGTAAGAGAAGGCCTGTCAGTTATATTTAGCTCAATGGAAAGATTATTACCAGATAGATTTGTAAAATAAATTTCGGCGTTAGATATGAGGCCTTGCTTCCATAAATTGGAAATTGCTTTGGAAAAATTATCTCCTCCGGGTATCATTACTTTATCGCCTTTGGCAAGGCCGCTTATGGAAATAATAAGATTTGGATCAAATGATTGTGTGCCGGTTACTTTTATATCGGAGATCACATATTCTTTAGGCGCTTTTGCATTGAAAATATTCTCAAGGGCCATATTCACAGAAAGAGGAACGGTGTCTTTAGATAAACCAACTGGCTTTTGAACGGGAATTATTGTATCGCCGGTTTCCTTTGCCACGGTGCTGTTTACTGAATCACTGCCTGGATTTGTGTTTGTCTGGGCGAATAGGTTAGTTTTGGCAGTAACAGCTACTACTACTAAGAATAAAATCTTGTAGAAAATGGACATTAAATCTATTTTTATAAGGCGGCAAGTTAAATTCAATTATTAAAAGTATTTGTTAAATCAACCCTATATCATTGATTTGAGCACTAATGAGAAATGGATTAAATAAGAGGGAAATAGCCTTTAAAAAACTTAAAGCTGCTCACTTGTTTTTCCAAATCTTCTTTCGCGATTCTGATAATCAAGTATCGCTTCATATAAGTTTTCTTTTCTGAAATCAGGCCAAAGAGTATCCGTAAAATATAATTCAGAATATGCCAATTGATATAATAAAAAATTGCTTATCCTGTATTCACCGCTGGTTCTTATCATGAGTTCCGGGTCAGGAAATCCTGCGGTGCATAAATGCCTTTCGAAGGTTTCATTGGTTATTTTCTCCGGGTCAAGTTTCCCGTCTTTTATTTCCAATGCTATTTGTTGAACGGCGTTATTTATTTCCCACCGGCTGCTGTAGCTCAATGCCATTATAAGATTGAGACCGGTATTACCTTTTGTTTCTTCGCAGGCTTCCAGTAATTCCTTATGTGCCGAAGCGGGCAACATGTCAGTATTGCCAATAACGTAAAGCCTGATATTATTTTTGTTTAAAGTCTCCACTTCCTGCCGTATCGTTTGCACCAGTAATTCCATTAAACCGGTAACCTCATCTTTTGGCCTGTCCCAATTCTCCGTACTGAATGCGTACAGGGTAAGATTTCCTATCCCTAATTCAGCGCAACCTTCCACAATATTTCTTACACTCTCGACGCCACTATAATGCCCAAATAATCTGTCTTCGCCCTTTTCTTTTGCCCAACGTCCATTACCATCCATTATAATGGCAATGTGCCGTGGTAATTTCTCTGAATTTATTTTCTCTTTCAGGCTCATCTTTGTTTAAAAAAAGTTAAGTCAGGCATACAACAGCCTGACTTCGGGGTGCAAAAATAAGAAATGTTTTATACTAATAGATGTTTGGCAGCAGTAGAGGAAGTTGAAATAAACGCGATGCTTTTTGAATATCAATTTATGTATGAAAACTTATCGTGCCGAAGGGCAGCGGTACGAAGTGATGTTAAAGGATATACCAAATTCCGCTATGGCATACTGGTCTTTTTGCTTGCTAAATCCGCGCTGGCGCCCTTCAACGCCTATAGGTGTTCCCAATTCGAAAGATCTATCCTGCAGGATGGCAGCGATAGAAGGAGGATTTTGAGAAGGAAATTTATCAATGCCAATATAGGTTGTACTCACGTCGTCGATATAATCGGTTGTAGTAAAGCGATGAGCTATCTCAAAAGATATATTAACCTTATCGGTTACGGCATACTTAACGCCGAAGCCTATGGGAACGCAAACGGCGATGGAACCATAAGCTTTTCTGCCCTTATAAAAGGTTTCTCCTTCAGTATTTAATGGACGCAAATAAACCTTCTGGCCACTATAATATGCATAGGGATCGTAGTTAAAAATGCCTACACCGAGGGTGGCGTAAGGAGTAAAACTATGTTCCGGATCTGTAGGAATAAATTTGAAAAAATTAAAATCGCCTCTCACTGCAAATTCAAAAATATTGGTATTAAAACTTAAATTTCTCAGACGCTGGTATTCGTTTTCACTGTATTGATCGCTATATCCAAGCTGCGCATAGTGTCCCGTAATGCGAAGTGCTGCATAATTTCCGAATTGCTTTCTTATAAAAGCGCCTAAAGCAATTTTAGGGCGGTTAAAGGCAGCCCGGTTATTAAGGTCTCCAAAATAATGGGCAACTCCTGCAGTTACACCTACTTCACCTTCCTGCACATATTCGTATTGTGCATCGGCGGTATAATTTAAAACAAGGGCGATAAGTATAACAGCTATTCTTTTCATATATGGGTACAAATAAAAACAATGTAAGATTAACGAAGAAACAGTCTTTTAATTATTTAAGAAAGTTAAAACTTCAAAATTAGATTTTTTCATGAATAAGGATACCAAAATCTTATTTAATTTCTTTTATCCAAACCCCACGATAATTTATTTCTTATCGTTTGCAGAAAATTATTTTCGTTTAGCCGCACGAGGTTTACGTTAAATGTTTCTTTACGAATAGCGAGCAAAACTTCTTTGGTAACAATTTCCCTGCGACTGTCTAGCGTGCAAAGGAAGCCATCCGTTCGTCCTTCAATTTCAAAAGAAATAATCGTGCTGTCCGGAACAACTAACGGACGAATATTCAAATTATGCGGAGCCACGGGCGTAATTACAAAGCTCGCAGAGTCTGGAAAAACAACCGGGCCATTACAACTTAAAGAGTAGCCGGTAGATCCGGTGGGTGTAGAAACGATCAACCCGTCCGCCCAATACGTATTTAAAAATTCCCCGTTGATGTAGGTATGAATTTTTATCATTGGAGAAGTATCCTTTTTATGAATGGTGAATTCATTTAGCGCATAGGCGACACCGTTAAATAGAGGCATATTTGCGTCCAAATGTAACAGCGATCTTTTGTCTGGCATAAACGTGCGCTGAACGAGCGCTTTTATTGCGGTGTGCACTTCATGTTTGCCTGTGCTTGCAAGGAAGCCAAGACGGCCATAATTAATTCCTAAAACCGGAATTTCTTTGTCACCAACAAACGTTACCGCGTCAAGTAAGGTGCCGTCTCCGCCAAGGCTAATCATAAAATCAATTTCTTCCAGGTCGTCGGAGCTATTAAAAGTGGAGAATTTATCTGAAATATCAATGGAGCAATAAACCTGGTTAAAAAAATCCTGGTAAACGACGGGTTCTATTTTATAACGGGCGAGTTCAATCAATAATAATTTTAGCCCTTCCAGTTGATCCGATTCTAAGCCACGGCTGTAAATAGCTATTCGCATATTAATCAATTGATGCAGCTTTTTTAAAAAACTTTTAAAAAATACATCTAATTATGTAAAAATAACCCCTTTTGTTCTAACTGATTCAATCTGCATTCGTTGCTAAAGAGCATCATAAAAAGCAAGCACGTGCCTATAGAAGGTGTGGATAAAAGATCCTGTTCTATAAATCAATATCCACGCAAGTTAAATATCCAGGTAATTCATTAAATGGCGGTAGTTAGTGTCAATATCATTTTCAAATAGTTCCTCTCCGGAATAGTAAGTAATTGAATATTCGTATCTCTCGAACGCAGCTATAAGAGTGGATATTTCTTTTTTGTTTATGTGAATGGAGACTTTCAGCAATGTGGTGTCGGGAATGCTTGTACTGTTTAAGTGAAGAATAACAGCTCCATCGCTTTCCACTATACGGTTAATTTCAGCTATATTAAAATGACTGCGTTCCATTTGAAATTCCAGCATAGCACCTGATTCATTAGCCCCTGCATAGTCGCCCAGGGCAGAAAGCAATACCTGCCCTGCAATGGTTCCTACCAATTCATTCTCGTCATTTATTACAGGAATTACATTTGTTTGATATCTGCTGCAGATCGTTACTGCATTTAAAAAATGATCATTGGAATTTATGAATGCACATATAAAATCATTTTGGAAAAATTCGATGGGCGTCTTTTTGTTGTCTTCATCCTGAAGATCGTCTTCACTTATTAATCCTAAAAAAAGTTCCTCAGACACCACGGGCAAATGGGTTACTTTAAAATCACTCATTAGCTGTAAAGCCTTTGAAACTGTATCAGAAAGCTTTAATTGCGGAATAAGATTATTCGTGAGTTCGTATGCTAACATGATAGAATTTCAGATTAAAATGTTAGAAAAATAACGGAAGCTACTATAATGACCAAAAAAACTATAGAACTGTTGCAGCAGAAACATTTAATTTGGAAATAAAGCCACTTAGTATCCTGTTAAATTCCTGTGGAACTTCCATCATAGGGGCATGCCCGCATTTATCAATAAAATGAAGTTCGCTGTTAGGGATTAATTTATTGAATTCCCTGGCAACAAAAGGTGGTGTTATGGTATCGTTGTTGCCCCATATCAGGCAGGT